>NZ_JBXAFF010000040.1:0-25453 GCF_058792815.1 Microbacterium sp. MPR-TSA4 | reverse complement strand
CACCCAGGCCTACCCCGCCCCGGATGCCCAGCCGACCGAGGTCTACCCGCCGGCCACCGGCGGCTACGGCGACGCGTACGTCGCGCCGACGGCGCCCCCGCTGCCTCCCGTGCCGCCCGCGGCAGCCCCGTACGGCCAGCCCGGATACGCGGCCGCGCCGTTCGGACAGCCCGGGGCGGTGCCGCCCGGCCCCGTCCCTCCGCAGCCGGGACAGCCCGACACCCGGTCCAAGGCGATCGCGTGGACGGCGCTCGGACTGGCGGCGGGAGGAACGATCCTCAGCCTCGTCGGCCTCGTGCCCGTGCCGTGGGTCGGCCTCGTGGCCGTGCTCATCGGCGGTCTGCTGCTGCTGGCGGGCTTCATCTTCTCGATCGTCGGGCTGGCCGGCAAGCGCTACGGCGGCAAGCCGCTGAGCATCACGGCGCTCGTGCTGTCGCTCGTGGGCGCGACGATCGGTGCGTTCGCCCTGATCTGGTCGATCGTGCTTCTTGGCCTCTCCGCGGCCGGGTCGTCGATCGACGACGTGCTGGCCCCCTCCGCGACGCCGTCGGCGGAGGTCACGCCCGGCGCCGGTCTGCCGACCGACGACAGCGAGGCCGACGCGGCCGAGGAGACCGCCGCCGAGCAGGCGTTCATCGCCGACGTCCGCCCGAAGGTCAACGACATCTTCGCCGAGGTCGACCCGACCGCCACGCCGGACGTCATCGAGGAGGTGCTCCCCGACGAGTCGCTCATCATCATCGGCCAGACGCTGCTGGTCACCGGAGACAGCGGCGTCGAAGACCTCGTCCAGCAGACCATCACCAGCATCGGCGCCGATGAGAGCGCCGCCGACCTGCTGCGCACGCTGTACCAGGAGATCCTGGCCTCCGCGAAGACCTACCTGCAGTAGCGCTCAGCGCGCCTCGCGCGCGCTCTCGGCCGAGGGCCGGGCGGCATCCTGACGGATGACGCTCGGCCCTTCGTGCGTCGAGGACACGAGGATCTGGGCGGGCAGCTGCTCCTTCATCGCCTCGACGTGGCTGATGACGCCGACGGTGCGCCCGCCCGCCCGGAGGTCGTCGAGGGTGCGCATGGCGAGCTCGAGCGTCTCGGGGTCGAGGGAGCCGAAGCCCTCGTCGACGAAGAGGGTGTCCAGACGGATGCCGCCGGCGCGCGAGGTGACCACCTCGCCCAGACCGAGGGCGAGGGCGAGCGAGGCGAGGAAGGTCTCGCCGCCAGAGAGAGACTGGGGCGAGCGCAGTCGGCCCGTGTGCGCGTCGAGCACGTCGATGCCGAGTCCCGATGCCCGTCCGCGGGCGGCACGGGCGTCGGAATGGTGCAGGGTGTACCGGCCCGACGACATCTCGGCGAGCCGGACGTTGGCGGCGGCGACGATCTCCTCGAGCTCGGCGGCCAGCACGAACGTCTCCAGATCCATCTTCATCGTGTTGGGCGCGCGACCGGCGACCGTGTCGGCCAGGCGGATGACGGCGGCGGCGTCCTCGCCGCTCTCCTGCACCGCGACCAGTGCCGCATCGACCTGCCGCAGCAGATCGTCCAGGCGTGCGGCGACACCGTCCGCGCCGGTGTGCGCGGCGATCGCCTCGGCGCGGGCCGCGTCCGCCGCGGCCGCGGTCTCGGCGGAACGAGCGAGCGCCTCGGCATCGATCTCGTCGCCGACGGCGTCGAGCTCGAGCTCGAGCAGCCGTGCCCGCGTCGCCGTCAGCCGGGCCGCGTGGTCGGCGACCTCGGCGTCGAGCTGCGCGATGCCGGCGTCGTCGAGGAGTGCCGCACGGACCGCAGCGGCATCCGCGAACGGCGACGACGCGAGGCGGGTCTCGAACTCGGCCGTCGCGGCGTCGCGGACGCGGAGCCTCTCATCGCGCGCGGCGACGGCGGCCACGACGGCGCGCGCCCGATCCCGTTCCGCCGCCGTCGCGGCGATCCGCGCGGCGACGCTGTCGAAGCCCCCGCGCCCCTCCACGACGGCTGCCGTCAGCCGCGCGATGTCGCTCTCGAGGCCGCGGAGCCGTTCGCGGGCGGCGGCGAGGTCGTCGGCGACGCGCGCGCGTTCGGTCTCGGCGAGGGCGGCGGCGGCATCGAGCTCGCGGCGGCGGGCGTGGAGCTCGTCGAGCAGGGCAGCGGCCTGCGCCGCCGCGGCGGCGACGGCGGCGGTGCTCGCGAGCTGCTCCTCGGCCGAGGCCACCTCCAGGCCCGCGGCCTCCGCCCGGGCCTGAGCCAGCTCGTCGCGCACGCGGGCCGCCGCTTCGCGGGCGGTCCCCTCGGCCGCGACGGCGGCGTCGCGCGCGCGCTCGGCGGCGGCGAGCACCTCGTCCGTCACCGGCTCGTCGCCCCTGTGTGCGGGACGGGGATGGGCCGTCGAGCCGCAGACCGCGCAGGGCTCGCCCGGGACCAGAGCGGCCGCGAGCTCGCCCGCGGCCCCGGCGAGTCGCCGGCGCAGCAGGGCGCCGACCTCGGCCGCCGCGGCCTCCGTCGCCGCCGACGCCCGGGCGTACGCGGTCTCGGCGCGGGTCAGCGCGTCCGTGTGCGCCTCGGCGCGGCGTGCGGCGTCGAGCACGTCACGGAGCCGTGCGCGCTCGGCGTCGAGCTCGTCGCGGCGCGCCGCACCGGCCTCCGCCCGGACGATCTGCTCGTCCAGGGCGGCGCGCGCGGCCGGCACCCCCGCGCGCCGCTCGTCGAGGGCGTCGCACGCGGCGCGGAGGTCGGCGACGACGCGCGTCGTCGCGACGTGCGCGGCCGCCCGCTCGTCGAGCTCGCGCTCGTGCACGGCGGCGGCCTCCCATCGCACGAGGTCTCCGGTGAGGGTGTCGACGAGCGCCGCCACATCGGCGTCGGCGTCTCCCCCGCCGTCGGTCCATCGTCGCCAGGCCGCCGCGGCATCCGCCGCGGCCGTCGCAGCGGCACGGTCGGCGCGCTCCGCGGCATCTCCCGGCGCCCGCAGCAGTGCGGCGGCCCGCGCGTCGGCGAGGCGCCGGCGGTCGGCGTCGACGGCGGCGGAGCGCTCCTCGAGCCCGCTCAGCCTCTCGCGGAGCGCCGCGCGCTCGCGCCCGCGCTCCGCGCGCGCCTGCAGAGCGGCGTGCGCGGCCGCCGCGGCCTCGGAGGCGGCGTCGGCGCTGCGGCGTGCGAGGTCCGCCTGCTCGACGCGGTACTGCGCACGCTGGAGCGCCCGCTCGGCGGCGGCCCGCCGCTCGGGCAGGGGCGCGTCGGCCGCGCTCGCGCCGTCGGGGGGCTCGAGACCGTGGGCGCCGATGAGACGCTCGGCCTCGCCCAGGAGGGTGCGGGCCCGTCCGTCCACGGCCTTCAGTGCATCGGCGGCGTCGCGGCGGTGCTGCTCCAGGTCGTCACGGTAGCGCTCGAAGCGCCGTGTGCCGAAGAGCGTGCGCAGCAGCGTCTGGCGTTCGTCGCCCGGAGCGAGCAGGAACCGCGAGAACTTGTTCTGCGCCAGCAGGATGACCTGCTGGAACTGCGCGGCGTTCAGCCCCAGCACCTCCCCCAGCGCCTCGCCGACGGTGCGCGGCTTGGCGGCGCGGCCGACCCAGACGCCGTCGACGAGCTCGTCGAGCTCGGCGCGGGCCGGCGCCGTCGTCAGACCGCCGCCGCGCTTGGCGGGACGGTCGTACTCGGGAGCCCGCGTCACCCGCCACCGCCGCGCGCCCACCGTGAACTCCAGCCGCACCTCGGTGGGGTCGGCGGGGTGGGCGTGGTCGCTGCGCAGCCGCTTCTCGCCGCCCTCGTAGCGGGGCACGGTGCCGTAGAGGGCGAAGCTGACGCCGTCGAGGATGCTGGACTTGCCCGTGCCGGTGCGCCCGGAGATGAGGAACAGGCCGTCGTCGTCGAAGGCGTCGAAGTCGACCACCTGCGTGTCGCGGAACGGACCGAAGCCGGTGAGCTCGAGCCGGTGCAGCTTCATGACCGTCGCTCCGCGCGCCGGAGGAGGATCACGCGAACGCCTCGACGCGGATGCGCTCGTCGAGGACGTCGCCGAGGAGCTCGCGTTCGCGCGCCGTCGCGCCCTCGCCCTCCCGCACGTGCGTGAGGAAGGCGTCGACGAGCTCGGCGTCGCTGCGCGCGGCGCGCACGCGCTGGGAGTACGAGCGCCCGTCGTCGCTGCGCACCACGGCCGGAGCGTGCACGACCTTGGCGCAGAACGGGAACCGCTCCTGGAGGCGGCGCAGCGGATCGCGCTCGGGCAGCGCGTCGGTGTACTCGACGCTCACCCACGCGTCCTGCGCCGCGGCGTGCGCGGGAGAGGAGAGGATCTCGGCGAACGGGCCGCGCAGCGTGACGAGCCGGCGCGGCACCGGCAGCGCGAGCCACGTCGCCTCGGCCGCACCCTCGGCATCCAGCTCGACCAGCCACGACCCGCGCGGCTTGTCGCCCTCGCCGAAGCTGTAGTGGAGGGGGGCGCCGGCGTAGCGCACGTGGGGGGCGAGCCGCTGGCGGCCGTGGATGTGTCCGAGCGCCGCGTAGTCCACTCCGTCGAACACCGACAGCGGCACGACGTCGAGCCCGCCCTGCTGGATGTCGCGCTCGAGGTGAGGGGTCGGCTCGACGCCCGCGGCGAAGCAGTGCGCGATGGCGACCGCGCGCCCGCCCCGGATGGCCCGGTCGGCGCGCACCCGCTGCATCGCGTGCCCGAGCACATCGGCGTGCGTGCGCGCCTGGGGCCACGACGCGCGCAGCAGCGCCGGCTCGAGGTAGGGGATGCCGTAGAAGTGCACCGGGCCGTGCGCATCGGACACGGTGATCGGCTCGTCGAGGCGCTCCGGGTCGGTGCGCACGTGGATGCCGTCGCGCAGCAGGCCCGCCTGGAAGCCCAGACGCGCGGCCGAGTCGTGGTTGCCGCTGGTCACGATGACCTGGGCCCCGGTGTCGGCGAGCGCCCGGAGGGTGTCGGAGAGGAGCGTGTAGCAGGCGGCGGCCGGAGCGGCGGAGTCGAAGACGTCGCCGGCGACGATCACGACGTCGACGTCGTGCTCGCGCACCTGTCGCGTGAGCGCCTCGAGCACCCCGCGGAGCGCGTCGAGCGTGGAATGACCGTGGAAGGTCCGCCCGATGTGCCAGTCCGAGGTGTGCAGGATGCGCATGACTCCACGGTAGGCGGAGCCGGCGACATCGCCCGGAAGGCCCGCGGCGGAGCCCTCAGTCCTGGGCTGCGCGGCGTCGCACCCCGAGATCGATGACACCGATCAGCAGGGCGATCGCGACGAAGACGCCCACCGCGACCATCCCGTACGCGTACGCGTTGTGGAAGACCTCGAGCCCGTCGTGCCCCTCGCCCTTCTCCCGGTAGATCGTCGAGTAGAACAGCGACAGGCCGATCGCCGTGCCGACGGCGGTCCCGACGCGCTGTCCGAGCTGGCCGACGGAGCCCGCCAAACCGCCGGCGCGGGTGGGGATGTCGGCGAGGGTGAGCGTCTGGTTGGGCGCGACCACGAGTCCGGCGCCCGCACCGGCGACGACCATGACCGCCGCCATCGCGTACTCGACGACCCCGGCCGGCACCGTGTAGGCGACGACGGCGAGGGCCGCGACGCTGACGAGCACGATCACCAGGCCCCACACCACGAGCGGCCGCCCGAGCCGCGCGACCAGGTTGCCCCCGAACCAGGCGGTGATCGCGCTGGCGACCGCGAAGCCGATCGAGACCATGCCCGCGAACACCGGCTCGGTGCCGACCCCGGTCTGCAGGAACAGCGTCGTGAGCAGGAACATCGCCGGGATCGCGGTGAAGTAGGTCGTGACCACGAGCGTGCCGTTGCGGAAGGACGAGATCGAGAAGAGCGAGAACGGCACGAGAGGCGACCGGCCGGATGCCGCGTAGCGCCGCTCCCACCACGTGAACGCGGTCACGAACACCACGAACAGCACGAGCGACCACCACCGACGCGGGTCGTCGCTCGGAGCACCGGTGGTGAACAGGAACGGCCACATGAGCGTGATGATCGTGAAGGCCAGCAGCACGAGCCCGACGGGATCGAGCTGGAGCCGCCCGGGCGTCGAGCGGCGGGTGCGCGGCAGCAGTCCGAGCACGCCCGCGATCACGAGCGCGCACAGCGGCACATTGATCCAGAAGATCCACCGCCAGCCGTCCTGGGCTCCGCCGAGCGCGATCATGAGCCCGCCCAGCGTCGGGCCGATCGCCGTCGCGATGCCGATCGTCGCGCCGAACAGGCCGAACGCGCGCCCGCGCTCGGCGCCGACGAAGATCTGCTGGATGGTCCCGAGCACCTGGGGCATCTGGATGCCGGCCGCCAGTCCCTGCACGAGGCGGCCCGCGATGAGCACCTCGATGGTGGGCGCGACGGCGCACACGATGCTCGTGACGAGGAACAGGCTCAGCCCGACGAGGAACAGGGTCTTGCGGGAGCGCTGGTCGCCGAGGCGCCCGAAGGGCACGAGCGCCAGCCCGAACATCAGCACGTAGCCCGAGACGACGATCTGCAGCTGCGTCGAGCCGGCGCCCAGCGCCTTCTCGATCGAGGGCAGCGCGACGTTCACCTTGCTCAGATCGAGGATGGTCAGCGCAGCGACCGAGACGCAGACCCAGAAGGCGCGCCACCGCTGAGCGCTGTCGAGGGGGATGCTGGCCGTTGCGGGACTCGTCACCGTCCCACGCTAGCGTCCCTGCGCGGCGGGGCGGCCGCGGAACGGGAAGAGGGGTCCGCCTCGCGGCGGACCCCTCCCCTCAGGCGATCAGCGGCAGGAGGCGGCCGCCACCGTCGCCGTCTGCACCGTCGACGACGCGTTGCCGGCGGCCGTGGCCGTCACGGTCACGGTGTGCGCCGCCAGCGCGCTCTCGCGCGTGGTGAACGTCGTCGACACGCTCTTGCCGGCCGGGACGGAGACCGTCTTCGCGCCGGACGGGCTCGCGAGCGCCGCCGAGACCGCGACGGTCTCGTTGTTCGTCACGGTGACGACCTCGACCACCTTGCCGAGCACGCAGCGCGTCGTCGCGGCGACGGCGATGCGCGGCCCGAACGAGACGGATGCCGACGTCGACGCGCTGACCAGCCCGTCGCGGTAGCCGTCGTAGTGCGCCGTGACGGCCGAGACCGTTCCGGGCACCTCGACGTGGGCGGCACCGTCGGACAGCGCCACGGTGGCGCTCCAGCCGCCGCCGGAGAAGGTCACCGTGCCGACGACGTCGCCGCCGTCCGCCGCGGCGACGCGCGCCGTGACCTCGCGGCCCTGGGCGCTCAGCGTGGTGGTGGAGGCCACCGCGGAGACGCCGGTCCACGCGTGCATCGCGTCGAGCACACCCTGGGTGACGCTCACGAACGCGCCGTGCCGGGGGCTGGCGGGCAGGCCGCCGGTGGCCCGCACGTTCCACGTCGACCGCTGCGACAGCCGGTCGCTCTGCGTGCTCGAGGCGATGGCGCCGCCGCTCGTGAGGAAGGCCCGGTAGCCGCCCGCGCCGTAGTTGTCGACGAGGAAGACGTAGCCGTCGCCCGTGTTGTTGGGGTCGCCCTCGTTGAGCTTGACGATCTCGGGGCCCTCGCCCGCCTGCCCGGTCTCGAGCGAGGTCATGTGCGTGTCGACCAGCTGCCACGTCGTCGACGGGTCGGCCGTCCAGCTCGACGCGGTCGTGGGCGCCGTGAGCACCTTCGAGCGCTCGAGGAAGATGTCCTTGCCCGCCTCGAGGGTGCCGGCGGCGCCGCCCTCCTCGTTCTTGGTGAAGCGGTAGTAGTAGTCGCCGATCTTCGTGACGGTCGAGTCGATGCGGGCGTAGCCGGTGTCCTGCCAGCTCGTCGGCGGGTACGTGAAGGTGCGGAAGTCCCGCGTCAGCACGTAGAACATGCGCGCATACAGGTTGTCGCTGTTGGTGTGGCTGGCATCCGAGTACAGCCGCGACGCGAAGAACACGACATAGGACTGCAGGTCGTCGTCCCAGTACGCCTCGGGCGCCCAGGTCATGCCCGCCGCCGGCTGGTTGACGGTGATGCCCGTGTTCTCACCGTTGGTGCGGCTCCAGGTGACGAGGTCGGTCGACTCCCACACCTCGATCTTCAGGCTTCCCGCCGACTGGGCGGGGCCCCAGCCGGTGCCGCATCCGATGCACAGGTCGGTCGCGACCATGTAGTACTTGTCGCCGTCCTTCGAGCGGAGGATGTACGGGTCGCGCAGGCCCTTCGTGTCGGCGGTGGAGGTGATGACCGCGTTGCCGCCGTTGACGGGCGAGAACGTGAAGAAGTCGTTGCCCGACGTGGCCGCCTGGTAGATCTTCTCGTCGCTGTCGGACTTGAAGTAGGCCGCCGCGTAGCCGGCATCCGGAGCCCAGCGACCGTGCTCGGCGACGGTCACGGTGAAGCTGCGCTCCGCGGTGGCGCCGTTGAGCGTCGCGTGGGCCGTGAGGGTCGCGGTGCGGTCGCCCGCGCCGTAGGCGGGCCGCGCGACGATGCCGCCGCCGCGGTACGGATCGGCCGCGCCGACCGCCGGTGCCGTGTAGCCGGGGTCGGTCGGCGTCACCAGCGACGCGTCCGAGGAGGTCCACGTGATGGCGGCGCCGTTGACGGCGCCCTTCGTGGCCAGCGGGAGGTTCTCGGTGGTGCGCGACGCGAGCGTGATGGCGTCGAGGTCGGCGGCGACGCTGGGCGCGAGCACCGTCACGTCGAAGGTCAGCGTGCTGGACAGGCCCGTCTGCGCCGTCAGGGTGACGGCCGTGTTCGCGCCGATGGAGCGGGAGACCACACCGGTGGTCGACACGACCGACGGGTTGGAGGAGGACCAGGTCAGGGAGACGCCGTTCACCGTCGCCGGCAGCGTCAGGTTCGACGACACGCTCGAGAGCGAGGCGTTGGAGCCCAGCATCTGCGCGAGGACGTCACCGCGCAGCAGCGCCGACGTGGTCGCGCTCTTCTGCTGCGCCGTCGGCATGCTCGCCGACACGTCGGAGGACGACAGCGCGACGTCCCAGAACTTGACGTCGGACACGTCCGCCTTCAGCAGCGGGTCGCCCTGGTAGAGCGAGCGGCCGAGGTAGCCGAGCACCGAGCCCGTCGGGATGATCGAGCTGAGCGAGAGCGCGTGCGTGAGCGTGGAGATCTGCACGCCGTCGCGGTACAGGGTCAGCGTGCTGCCCGAGCCCACCATCGTCAGGGTCGTGAAGCCGGGGTTGAGCCCGCCGCCGGCCGGCAGACGGCTCTCGCCGTTGCTGCCGCCGTTCTTGACGCGGATCGCGGACAGCACCTGGTCGGTGTAGCCGCCCTGGGCCGAGCGGGGGCTGAGGAAGATGTGGTTGCCGAGGGCCGTCGTGTTCCACGCGCCCACGCCGTCGCCGATGACCCAGCCGAAGTGGTTCGCGGAGGTCTGCGTGGACACCGTGTACTCGACCGTGAAGTCGTTGTCCGCCGCGGTGATGAGCCCCGACGGGAGGGACGCGTAGCCGTCGGCGCGGAAGCGCAGGACGGCGTCGCCGCCCGCGTCGGCGAAGGAGCCGTCCGTGAGGCCCGTCAGCGTCGCGTTGCGCCCGTTGCCGGAGACGTCGAGCAGGGTCGTGCCGCTGTGCGACATGTCGTAGTGCGCGGTCGGGGCGGGCACGCCGGCGGCCGACGCGGCACCGGGGGTCGCGAGGCCGACGCCGGTGAGCGCGAGCACACCGGCGAGGGCGGCCGCGACCGCGCGGCGGGACGAACGCCCGGATGCCGCGGGGGCAGGCGGGAGCAGTGCTGATCTCATCGTCGAGACCTTTCTCTTTCGGGTAGGTGGTGTCGAGGGCGGGCGAGGGGGCTCAGAATCCCTGGGCCAGGCGGTAGTAGGCCTGGTTCCAGCGCAGCTCCTTCTGGAAGCCGCGGACGGTGGTGTCCTCGTCGATCACGAGGAGCTCGGTGCCGGCGATGTCGGCGAAGTCGCGGAAGACCTCGATGCCGACCGCCGTCGTCATGACGGTGTGGTGCGCGGCGCCGGCGGTCAGCCAGCAGGCGGCGCTGGTCGCGAAGTCGGGCGCCGGCTTCCAGATCGCGCGTCCGACCGGCAGCTTCGGCAGGTCGGGCGCGTCGACGTTCTCGACCACGTTGGCGACCAGCCGGAAGCGGTCGCGCATGTCGCTCATGGCGACCACGACGGCGGGGCCGGGGTCGGCGGTGAAGACCAGACGCACCGGGTCGTCCTTGCCGCCGATGCCGAGCGGGTGGATCTCCAGGCGCGGCTTCTGGGTCGTCAGCGACGGCGAGACCTCGAGCATGTGCGCGCCGAGGATCTTCTCGTCCCCGGCGACCAGGTCGTAGGTGTAGTCCTCCATGAGGCTCGCACCGCCCGGCAGGCCCGCGCCCATGACGTTGGCGACGCGGACGAGGATCGCGGTCTTCCAGTCGCCCTCGGCGCCGAAGCCGTAGCCCTCGGCCATGAGACGCTGCACCGCCAGACCCGGCAGCTGCGTCAGCGCGCCGAGGTCTTCGAACGAGGTCGTGAAGGCGCCGAAGCCGCCGGCTTCGAGGAAGGTGCGCAGTCCGATCTCGATGGCCGCGCCGTCGCGCAGCGACGCGTGGCGCTCGGCGCCGGGTCGCAGCTCCTCGGCGACGTCGTACTCGGCGAGGTACACCTGCACCAGGGCGTCGATGTCGGCGTCGGATGCCGCGGCGACGGCATCCGCGAGCTCGTTCACGCCCCACGTGTTCACCTGCACGCCGAAGCGCAGCTCGGCCTCGGTCTTGTCGCCCTCGGTGACCGCGACGTAGCGCATGTTGTCGCCGAAGCGGGCGAGCTTGAGGGTGCGCGCGGCCTGCCATCCGGCGGCGGCGCGCTGCCACTGCTCGATCTGATCGCGCACGGCGGGGTTGGAGACATGACCCACGACGGTCTTGCGGGCCACCCCCAGCCGGGTCTGGATGTAGCCGAACTCACGGTCGCCGTGGGCGGCCTGGTTCAGGTTCATGAAGTCGAAGTCGATGTCGTTCCAGGGCAGCTCGACGTTGGCCTGCGTGTGCAGGTGCAGCAGCGGCTTCTGCAGTGCGTCCAGGCCCGCGATCCACATCTTGGCGGGGCTGAAGGTGTGCATCCAGGCGACGACGCCGATGACGGAGTCGTCGCTGTTGGCGTCCAGGGCCAGGCGGCGGATGCTGTCGGAGTCGGTCAGCACCGGCTTCCACACGACGCGCACGGGCAGCCCCTCGAGACCGGCGGCGACCGCCTGCGACTGCGCGGCGACCTGCTGCAGCGTCTCCTCGCCGTACAGCCCCTGGCTGCCGGTGACGAACCAGACGGTGTAGTTCTCGAGAGTGGTGGAGAGGGTCATGATGTCTTTCCGGTCGTGGGGACGGGGGTGGGCGGCCGCGAAGGGGCGCGGCCTCAGAGAGCGGTGACCGCCGCCGCCTCGACGGCGAGGCCGGCGCGGTAGCGGTCGAGATAGCGGGCGAATCCCGCGACGTCCGCGGGATCGGGGTCGACGACGGCGGCCGCGGCATCCGCGAACACCACGGCGTCCAGGTAGGCGCCGAGGCCTTCGGCGGCGCGCGCCGCGACCGCGCGACGGAAGGCCGCGAGCACCGCGATGCCCCACGCCCCGCCCTCGGATGCGGTGTCGCCGACGGCCACGGGGGCGTCGAGGGCGGCCGCGAGGAAGCGCTGCGCGACGCCGGCGGTGCGGAAGACGCCGCCGTGCGCGTACATCCGGTCGAGCGCGACGCCCTCCCCGTGAAGCACCGTCATGCCCAGGGCGAGGGTGCCGAACACGCCGTAGACCTGCGCGCGCATGACGTTGGCCAGGTCGAACGTCGATTCCGGCGTGCGCACGAACAGCGGGCGCCCCGCCGTGAGGCCGGCGATCGGCTCGCCCGCGAGGTGGTTGTAGGCCAGCAGTCCGCCCGCGTCGGCATCGCCCTCGAGCGCCTCGCGCAGCAGGACCTCGAACACGGCGTCGTCGTCGAGGGGCGCTCCGGATGCCGCCGCGAACCGGCGGAACAGGCCCGCCCAGGCGGCGAGCTCGCTGGCGCCGTTGTTGCAGTGGACCATCGCGACCGGGTCGCCGGCGGGGGTCGTCACGAGATCGAGCTCGTGGTGACGCCCGGCGAGCGGCCGCTCCAGGACGACCATGGCGAAGATGCTCGTGCCGGCGCTGACGTTGCCGGTGCGCGGAGCGACCGCGCCGGTCGCGACCATGCCGGTGCCGGCGTCGCCCTCGGGCGGGCAGAACGGCACGCCCGGCCGCAGCGCGCCGCGGGGATCGAGCAGCGCCGCGCCCTCGGGGGTCAGCGACCCCGCATCGGCGCCTGCGGGCAGCACCTCGGGCAGCAGGGAGCGCAGCGGCGGGAGGGCGGCGCCCTCGCGCGCGATGAGCGCGTCCACGCGCGCGACCAGGCGCTCGTCGTAGTCCGCCGTGTCCGCGCCGATCGGGAACACGCCCGAGGCGTCTCCGACGCCCAGGACACGCCGACCCGTCAGGCGTTCGTGCACGTAGCCGGCCAGCGTCGTGACCGCGGCGAGCCGCGCCACGTGCGGCTCGCGGTCGAGCACCGCCTGCCGCAGGTGCGCGATCGTCCAGCGCAGCGGGATGTTGACGCCCAGCAGCTCCGACAGCTCCGCGGAGGCCGGACCCGTGCTGGTGTTGCGCCAGGTGCGGAAGGGCACGAGCAGCTCGCCGTGCGCATCGAAGGCGAGGTAGCCGTGCATCATCGCCGAGACGCCGATCGCGCCCACGGTCTCCAGCCGCACCCCGTACCGGCGCTCGACGTCGGCGACCAGGTCGGCGTAGGCGTCCTGCAGTCCCGCCCAGACGGCGTCGAGCGGATAGGTCCAGCGGCCGTCCTCGAGACGGTTCTCCCACGCGTGGGCGCCGACGCCCAGCACCGTCGCCGGCGCATCGGCGTCGACGAGGCAGGCCTTGATCCGGGTCGAGCCGAACTCGATGCCGAGGCTGGTGCGACCGGCGCGGATCGCCTCCGCGAGGACGGTGTCACCCGTGGTGGTCATCGCCGTTCGTCCGTTCCCTGCCCGTAGACGTTCTGATACCGGTTGTAGAGCGCGTCGATCTTCTCCTGCGGGATCGGGATGAGCTCCCCCGCCTGGCGGGCGATGTGCACGGTGCGGGCGACGTCCTCGCACATCACGGCGGCCTTGACGGCATCCTTGGCGTTGACGCCGATGGTGAAGGGACCGTGGTTCTGCATCAGCACGGCGCGGCTGCGGTGGCCCCGCAGGGTCTCCACGATGCCGCGGCCGATCGAGTCGTCGCCGATGATCGCGAAGGGGCCGATGGGGATCGGTCCGCCGAACTCGTCGGCCATCGCCGTGATGACGCAGGGGATCTCCTCGCCGCGCGCCGCCCAGGCGACCGCGTAGTCGGAGTGGGTGTGCACGACACCGCCGACGTCGGGCATGTTCCGGTACACGTAGGCGTGGGCCGCCGTGTCGCTCGAGGGGCTGCGGTCACTGCCCGGCGTGCCGGGGACGACGGCGCCGTCGAGATCGCAGAGGATCATGTTCTCCGGCGCCAGGTCGTCGTACGAGACCCCGGAGGGCTTGATGACGAACAGGTCGCTGTCCGGAACCCGTCCCGACACGTTCCCGCCCGTCCAGACGACGAGGCCGTACCGCACCAGCTCGCCGTGGAGGGCGGCGACATCGGCGCGCACCGCATCGATGCGCTCCTGCAGCGCGGCGTCGATCACGACCGCGCCCTCGTGCCCGCTCATCCGCTCCTCCGCTTCGTGAGGACCCGCTGGAGCAGGACGAAGGCCAGGAGGATGCCGCCGGTGATGATCGTCAGGTACTCGGGCTTGATGGAGCCGTCCTTCGTGATGATCATCCACAGCGCCGCGAGCACGAGCGTTCCCACGACGGAGCCGAGCACGTAGCCGACGCCGCCGGTCAGGAGGGTGCCGCCGATGACGACCGCCGCGATCGCATCGAGCTCCCAGCCGATGCCGGTGACGTTCTGGGCCTTGCCGCCGACCTCGGCCGTGTAGACGACCGCCGCGACGCCGGCCAGCGCGCCGCTGATCACGTAGATCCAGACGCGGGTGCGGGCGACGGGCAGGCCCATCAGCTGAGCGGACGACTCCGCGCCGCCGATCGCGTAGACGGTGCGTCCGGTGCGGGTGCGGTGCAGGAAGAACACGGCGGCGATCACGATGATCACGGCGACGAAGAAGCCCGGCGTGAGCACGAGGTCGTTCGTCTTGACACCGTCGATGAGCTTGAAGTCGGTGGCGAAGAGGCGGATGGGCGCGTCGTCCGGGGCGTGGACGGGCACCGTCGAGAGCATCGAGGCCAGTCCACGTGCCAGGAACATCATCGCCAGCGTCGCGATGAACGGCTGCACGTTGAAGTACTGGATCAGCACGCCCGAGACCAGTCCGAACAGCGCACCGAACACGATCATCAGCACGATCGCGAGCCAGCCGTTGACCCCGATGCCCATGAGCATGACACCGGCGACCGAGGTGAAGGCGACGACCGCGCCGACCGAGAGGTCGATGCCGCCGGAGAGGATGACGATCGTCATCGCGACGGCGAGGATGATCGTCGGCGCGAAGCTCACGAGCAGGCTCGACATGGTGCCGAGGTGGAAGACGCGGCCGTAGGCGAGCTCCGCGTACACGAGCATGCCGATGAAGAGCACGACGGCGGCGAGGGTCGGGATCAGCGACTGGCTGCGCCCCCAGAGGCGCGACCAGGCCGTGCCCCGGGGCGTGGCGATCGCCGCGGTGCCGCCCGCGGGCTCCGGCGCGGTGCGTTCGCGGGTGGTGGACGCGTCGCTCATGCGACGACCTCCTTCGGCTGCGTGGACTCGGAGAGGGGGGCCTCGGGGGTGCGCGAGCGGTCGCCGCGACGCAGCACGAGGGAGCGGATGCGCTCGGACTGCAGCAGCACGAGGGCGACGATGACGATGGCCTTGAAGGCGGGGGTCGCCGCCGCCGAGACACCGAGGAAGAGCACCGTCTTGTTGAGGGTGGCGATCAGCAGGGCGCCGACCGTCGACCCGACGATCGAGAACTTGCCGCCCGCGAGCGAGGTGCCGCCGATCACGACCGCGAGGATCGCGTCGAGCTCCATCTGGTAGCCCGTCCCCGACACGTCGACGGTCATGACCTCCGACACGGTGAACAGGCCGCCGACCGCGGCGAGCGCCGCCGACAGCACGTACACCGAGATGAGGATGGGCCGCGGACGGATGCCGGCGAGGCGGCTGGCCTGCGGGTTGATGCCGATCGACTCGATCATCAGCCCGAGCGCGGTGCGGCGCATGACGAGCGCCACCAGGATCACGATGGCGATCGCGAGCACGAAGCTCAGCGGCAGCCCGAGGAACTGGCCGTTGGCCAGGGCCCGGAACGGCGCGTTCTCCGCGTTCGTGTTCTGCCCGCCGGTGATGACGCGGGCGATGCCGCGGCCGGCGAGCATCATGACGAGCGTGCTGATGAACGGCTGCAGGCCGATGACCGCCACGAGGAAACCGTTGACCGCGCCGAGCACCACGCCCAGCAGCACCGCGAGCCCGATGGCGGCGAACATCGCCCCCACCGAGGTGGGCTGGCCCAGGCCGCTCAGGGTGACCATGGCGATCGCGCCGCCGACGGCCATGACCGAGCCGACCGACAGGTCGATGCCGCTGGTCGCGATGACGAAGGTCATGCCGAGCGCGATCATCACGATCGGCGCCGACACCCGCAGGATGTCCAGCACGTTGCCCGAGAGCTGACCGGTCGTGGGGTTCACCCCGACCGCCAGGTAGGACGGGTCCTTCAGCGTGTTCAGGGCGAGCAGCAGGACGATGCCGACGATGCCCCAGAACCACGGTGTGCGCACGAGCGCCCTCAGACGGTTCATGCCTGTTCTCCTTCGACCTCGTCGGCGAGGGCGTCCGCGCGGGCTTCCGCCGCGGCATCCGAGTCGGCGGCGATGATCGAGACGATCCGTTCCGCGGTGACGTCGGGGCCGTTGACGACCTCGCCGACCTTCTGGTGGTCCTTCATGATGACGATGCGCTCCGAGAGGCGGACGACCTCCTCCAGCTCCGAGGAGATGAAGACGACGCTCATGCCGCCCTCGGCGAGCTCGGCGACGGTCTCCTGGATGTCGGCCTTCGCGCCGACGTCGATACCGCGCGTGGGCTCGTCCAGCAGCAGCAGCTCGGGGTCGGTGGCCAGCCAGCGGCCCAGCAGCACCTTCTGCTGGTTGCCGCCGGAGAGCAGACGGATGGGACGGTCGGGATCGTTCGGCCGCACGCTGAAGCGCTCCATGTAGGTCTTCACGAGGCGGTCGACCTCCCGCGCCGGCACGCGGCGCAGCCACCCGCGCTGGGCCTGCACGGCCAGCATGATGTTCTCGCGGATGCTGAGGTCGCCGACGATGCCGTCGTCGCGGCGGTTCTCGGTGGAGTAGGCGATGTGGTGGGCGAGGCCCGAGACCGGAGAGGTGATGCTCGCCTTGGCGCCCTTGAGGCGGACGCTGCCGGCATCCGGCTTGTCGGCGCCGACGATCAGGCGGGCGAGCTCCGTGCGGCCGGAGCCCAGGAGGCCCGCGAAGCCGACGACCTCGCCCTTGTGGATCTCGATGTCGGTGGGTGCCAGGGCGCCCTTGCGCGCGATGCCCTCGGCCGCGTAGACCGGGGTCGCGGTGCGGTCGCGGTCATCGACCTGACGGTTGGAGCCGAGCGCGCGCAGGGCGCCGAGGTCCTTGCCGATCATCTTGGAGATCAGCTCGGTGCGGTCGAGGTCGCGCTTGAGGTACTCCCCCACGAACCGGCCGTTGCGCAGCACCGTGATCCGGTCGCTGATCGCGTACACCTGGTCGAGGAAGTGGGAGACGAAGAGGATGGCGACGCCCTGGTCGCGCAGCTGTCGGATGACGCCGAACAGCGTCTCGACCTCGGCGGCGTCCAGGCTCGAGGTCGGCTCGTCGAGGATGAGCACCTTCGACTTGGTGACCATCGCGCGGCTGATCGCCACGAGCTGCTGGAGGGCGATCGAGATCGACTGCAGCGGGGCGCGGGGGTCGAGGTCACCCAGCCCCATGTCGGTGAGGACCTCGCGGGCGCGGGCGTGGGTCTTGCGCCAGTCGATGCCGAAGACCGAGCGGGTCTCGTGACCGAGCATGACGTTCTCACCGATGGTGAGGTTCGTGCAGAGGTTGACCTCCTGGTACACGGTGGAGATGCCGGCGGCCTGCGCCGACGCCGTGCCGGAGAAGCGTCGCTCCTCGCCGAAGACGAGGATCGAGCCGGAGTCGATCTGGTAGACGCCGGTCAGCGCCTTGATGAGCGTCGACTTGCCGGCGCCGTTCTCGCCCATGAGGGTGTGGACCTCGCCGGGCAGCAGACGGAAGTTCACGTCGTCGAGGGCCTTGACGCCCGGGAACGTGATCGACGCGCCGCGGACTTCGACGATCGGGAGGGGTTCGGTCACCACGTGCAGACTTCCTCGTTGAATGGGTGGGTCACCACTGCGGGTGGATGGTGGGACGGGGACCGCCGCGGGCGGCGATCCCCGTCCCCGTGTGTCGAGCGGGCTCGGTGGCGCGGCTTAGAAGCCGAGGCCCTCGTCCAGGGCCGTCTGCGCGGCCTCCGGCGAGTCGAACGTGGCGCTCTTGACGATGATGGTCGAGTCGACCGTCTCGCCGGCGAGAGCCTTCTTCACGGCGTCGACAGCGTCGGTGCCGAAGAAGGGGTTGTACTGCGCGACGAAGCTCAGGTCACCCTTGGCGAGGGCCTCCAGGGCGCCCTTGGTGCCGTCGATCGTGGCGATCTTGACGTCGGTGCCGGGCTTGAGGCCCGCCGCGGTGACGGCCTGCGCCGCGCCGATGCCCATCTCGTCGTTCTGGGCGAAGATGAACTGGATGTTGTTGTTGTTGGCCTTGAGGACCGTCTCGATGACGGACTTGCCCTCGTCGGTCTTCCAGTTGGCGGTCTGCGCACCGACCTTGTTCCACCCGGACTTGCCGGAGATGGCCGCGTCGAAGCCCTCGTTGCGCTCGTTGACGACGGACAGGCCGGGCACGCCCTCGAGGACGAAGTAGTTCGCTCCGCTCGGGAAGGTGGTCGCGGCCCACTCGCCCACCGACTTGGCGACCTGCGTGTTGTCGGGCGCGATGCGGGTGACGTAGAGGTCCGACGGGGCGTCGACGCCGCGGTCGAGGAGGATGACCGGGATCTCGGCCTCCTTAGCCTTCTTCAGCTCGTCCTCCCAGCCCGACGCCTCGGTCGCGGTGAGGAGGATGACGTCGACCTCGTCGTTGACGAAGGTCGAGAACGCGTCGAGCTGCGACTTCTGGTCGCTGGGGCTCGCGGCGGGGGCGTACTTGAGGTCGAAGCCGGCGTCCTTGGTGAACGCGTCCTTGATGGCCTGCTCGTTGGCGTTGCGCCAGCCGCCCTCGGGACCCACGGCGACGAAGCCGACGGTGATGGTGTCGCTGCCGGCGGCGGCGCTACCGGTGCCGGCAGGCTCCGAGCCGCCCGAGCATGCGCTCAGCCCGACGACCATCGCGCCGGCGGCTGCGACCGTGAGCAGTCCACGGAATCCGCGCTTGCTGATGTCCATTCTTTCTCCTCCTTGAGAGTCCTCCGCGACGATTGCGGAGGATGTGTGTGGTGCCCCGGGGGGCGCATGGGATGCTGCAGGACGATTGTGCGCGCTAACAATTGGCGAACACAAGCCCGGATCGCGGTTTCCGTGACTTTCGTTACCTGTTTGTTACCGCGAACACGCGCGGCACGCGGCGGGCGTCGACGGGGTCAGCGCGCGGGGGGCGCCGTGGAGGCGCGCAGGACCAGCTCGGGGGCGATCAGGGCGTGCATGGCGGTGTCGTCGCCGTCGATCGCCGCGATGATCAACCGCAGCGCGAGAGCGCCCAGCGAGGCGAAGTCCTGACGCACCGTCGTCAGCGGCGGCAGGAAGTGGCGCGCGTCGGGAAGGTCGTCAAACCCGATGACGCTGACGTCCTCCGGCACGCGCAGACCGCGCTCCACGAGCCCGTGCACCGTGCCGAGCGCCATCTGGTCGTTGGCGGCGAACACGGCCGTCGCGGCGCCCAGCTGGCGCGAGCGCCCGATCTCGTAGCCGCGGTCCGACGTCCAGTCCCCCGGGACCATCGGTCCCTCGGGCAGGCCCGCCGCCTGCAGCTCGTCGCGCCAGCCCTGCCAGCGGGCGCGGGCGTCGTACCAGTCGAGCGGGCCCGCGACGTGCGCGATGGTGCGGTGCCCCAGGCCGACGAGGTGCGCCACCGCCATCCGCGCGCCGGTGTACTGGTCGACGGCGACCGTGTGGAGGTGGGGGTCCGGCTCGGCCTTGATGACGAGGGTCGGCATGTTCGAGCTGTGCTCGCGGAAGAGCTCCAGCGCGGAGGAGCGCGGCGCGATGACGCACAGGGCGTCGATGCCCTGCGCGACGAGATCGCTGATGCCGGTCGAGATGGTGGCGGCATCCTCGTCGGACGTCGAGAACACGCTCACCGAGTACGCGCTCGCGCGCGCGGCCTCCTCGATCGCACGCAGCGTGCTGTTCGGGCCCCACTGGACGGGGCTGTCCACGAGCACGCCGATGCGCATGGACCTGCTCGTCGCGAGAGCACGCGCGATCGAGCTGCGCGTGTACTGCATCTCATCGATCGCCTGCAGCACGCGCACCCGCGTGGACTCACGGATGTTCGGATGCCCGTTGAGCACCCGTGAGACCGTCATGTGCGAGACGCCGGCGTGGTTGGCGACGTCGTAGATGCTCGGTTTGGCCCATCCGCGACCGTTCTGGTCAGCCATCTGCGCCCCTCCCCTGAGAAAGCTCCGCATCGGCCACCTGCCGGCGCGACCGTTCCGATGGAGTCGTCACGCGCTCGGGAGCGGATGCCTCATCGTTTCACACTCCATCCGGAGCGCCACCGCCCGACGCGCCGCGCCGGCGCCGGGAGCGCAGCATCATCGCCGCGCCGGCGAGCACGACGGCCACGCCGACGAGGCCGAGCTCGATCGGCGGAGTGCCGCCGGTCGCGGGAAGGGGTGTGCCGGGGGCGGGCAGCGGGGCGATCACGACGTTGACGTTCACGCCCAGGCCGTTCGGATCCGCGACCGGGTCGAGGGGGATGTCATCAGCCACGGGGGGCCTCCTGGTTCAGGTCCGCGGCCGCCGCGCGACGGCCTTCCTCGTGCGCCTGGGCGACGAGCTGATCGATCCGGCGGCGCGATCGTGTGCGCCCCCAGAACAGGGCGAAGACGAGGAGGGCGATGCCGAGGAGGACGATCGCCTGGGGGGCCGGTAGCGCCCACAGCGACGCCTCCGCCGACGTCGGCGCCACGGCGGGGGTGTCGCCGGCGATGGTCACGGCGCGGGGCACGAGCGAGACGGTGGCCGGGACGTAGACCAGCGGCCACACGCCGTCCACCACCACCCGCATCGTCCGCCGGTCACCCGGCAGCAGCTCCGTCGCCGACTCCCCCTCGGCGGGGAACGACACGGTGCGATCGCCCACCGAGACCGTGCCGGCCGCCACCAGCCGGGTGTTGCCGGCGTTGGCGACGTCGAAGGTCACGACCGCCGTCCCCGGCCGCAGCGGGTTCCAGTCGATGTCGTACGAGGCGGCGGTCGCGTCCAGTGCGGCGGCCGGAGCGATCTCGCCCGTCACCCGCGTGAGGACCCGGAAGCCGACGCGGCTCTCCACCCCGACGCTCGCCCCGCCGTCGGCGCGCCGCACCGACAGGACGCTCGCCGTGATGCCCGCCGCGTGGTCGCCCGGTTCGGCGGTGGCGGGCACGGCGATCGTGAACGGGACGACGACGGTCGCACCGGCGGCGACCGTCACGCTCTCCGGGACGGAGATCCAGGTCCCGGCATCCACCGAGGCCGTGCCGTCGGCGAGGATGTCGAAGCGCCCGGCGGGGGTCGTGAACCCGTCCGCCGCGGTCAGGCGGAAGGTGACCTCGGCATCCCCGACGTTGCGCACGGCGAAGTGGTCCTCGACGCTCTGGCCGGGGTCGAGACGCACGTCGACGGTGCGACGGCCGTCGGGACCGGAGGCGTCCGCCGGCACGACCGACCACCGCACGTCCGGCGCCGCGTCGTCCGCGTGCGCCGGAGTCGGCAGCAGGATGCCGCCCACGAGCGCGGCGAGCCCGAGTGCCGCGGCGGCGAGCGCCGCCGCGCCACGGGACGGCGTCCGCGTACTCACCCGCACGCCTGTGCGGCGTAGGCCGCGGTCTGCGGCGCCGCGACGTCCGACCCGCTGCGCGCGGTCACCGACACGGTGCCCGCGGTGGTCGCGGCGGCGCGCGTCGAGACGGCCCACGTGACGGTCGCCCCGGCGGCGATCGAGGAGTAGGCCTTGCTGCCGAACGCGGTGGTCACGTCCGCGGAGATCGCGGCGCTCTCGAGATTCTTGGTCTGCACGGTGACGTAGACCTTACCGGCGACGCAGCGCGTCGTGGCCGACACCGAGATGCGCGGTCCGACCGCGACGGTCTGCGGCGCGACGCTCTCCAGCGTCGGGGTGATCGTCTTCATCAGGCCGTCGGGACCGAACTCCACCCGATCGATCGTCGTCTCGCGGTGCGTGCCGTCACCCGACGGCAACGCGAACCGGTGATACGCGATGTACCAGTCGTCGGTTCCCGGGACGTTGATGATGGAGCTGTGCCCGGTGCCCTTGATGCCGAGGGACAGGTCCTTCTGCAGGATCACGCCGCGGTAGGTCCACGGGCCGTTCATGCTGGTCGCGGTCGCGTAGCCCACCCGGTAGTTCTCCGAGCCGGTGTCGTCGATCGAGTAGGTCAGGTGGTACAGCCCCTGCCGGTAGTTGAAGAAGACGCCCTCCCGGAAGTCGGTCAGCCCGTTGATGCGCTGGTACGTGCCGGGCTTGATCGACACCATGTCGTCGGAGAGCTCCGCGAGCACCGGGCTCCCGTTGCCCCAGCCGAGGTAGTACTTGCCGGTGACCGGGTCGTGGAAGGCGGCCGGGTCGATCGCCTGACCCGACGTGATCGCCTCGTTGTTGAGGATCATCGCGGTGGTCTTCGCCACGAACGGCCCGGTCGGGCTGTCGGCGACGGCGACCCCGATGGTCTTGCGGTCGTACGTGGGGTTGTGCCCGGAGAAGTAGAAGTAGTACTTGCCCGCGCGCTCGATGATCGTCGGTGCCCACGCGTTCCCCGTCGCCCACGGCACGGTGCCATTGACGCCGTCGAGGGTGAGGATCGGCTGCGCCGAGCGCTCCCAGTCGACGAGGTTCTTCGAGCTCCAGACGTAGAACGTGTTCCCGCCCCAGCCCGGCACGCCGTCGCTGGTCGCGTAGATGTAGTACGTGTCGCCGAAGACCGCGATGTTCGGGTCGGCGTAGAGGCCGGGCAGCACCGGGCTCGCGACGACGCGCGCCTCGATCGTCCAGGCCGTCGTCGCGCCCGTTCCGGTGGTCACCGTGTAGGTGACCGGCGACGACAGGTCGACCGTCGTGCCGCTGGCGGGCGACACCGTGGCGGTGGACACGGTCGTGAACGTCGGCGCGAGGCGGGTGAGGTCGGTGCCCTTGACCACCGGCAGGATGACGCGGTGCGCCGCGGCGTCGACGATCGGCGCCAGCTTCAGGGCCTCCGGCTGGGCGAGCGAGACGTCCAGCAGCCGGTCCTCGATGCCCGCGTTGGCGAGGATCTCGGTCTGCGACAGCGCGCGGTTGTAGACCCGCACATTGTCGTAAGCGCCCTGGAAGTAGCCGTCCGCGCTGTAGAGCGATCTGCCGAGGTAGCCGACCAGATCGCTGCCGAGCTGCGACACCGTGGCGCCCAGGGCCGTGTTCTCCCCGAGCAGCGCGCCGTCGGCGTACACCCGCATCGTGCTCTTGTCGAAGACGAGGTCCAGTCGATGCCACTGCCCGGCGCTCACGCTCCCGGTCACGGCCGACTCCGCGGTCCACGAGTTCTGCGTGATGGCCGTGCGCACGTCGCCGCCGCGCAGGCGCAGGAAGGCGTACCGCGTCGAGTCCGTTCCGAACGCGAAGGTGAAGAAGTTGCCGCTGGATTTCTCCGACTTCACGTCGAGGGACACGGTCATCGTGTCGCGCCCGTCGAAGAAACCGGTCGGGAAGGAGGCGTAGCCCCCGCTGGCGCCCGTCAGACGCAGCACGGCACCCCGGTCGGGGTCGTCGACGACGGCCGCCGTGCCGTGGGCGGTCAGGTCGGCGTCGCCGACCTCGTCCGCCAGTGAGCCCCCCGTGAAGGAGTACTGCGCGATGGGTCCCTGCTGCGGCTGCTCCGGCGTCGTCGCGTCGTCGCCGTACGCGGCGAGGAGGCGCGCCTCCTCGGCGGCGGACAGACGCAGCACCGAGCCGTGCCGGAACGGCTTGTCGAACGAGTACTGGTCCGCGCCGGTGCCGGCGCTCAGCTGCGTGAACGACAGGCTCGCCAGCGACGAGGTCGTCTGCGCGTAGTACCCGTTCTGGTCGCCCATGACCGCCCAGCCGCCCTGGGGCAGCGGGTAGACGGTGAGGCCCTCCATCGAGGCGCGCAGACCGTGCGCGGCGGCATCCCCGCGCTCGATGACGCGGGTCCAGGGTCCGTCGAGGCTCGTGGCGGTGTCGACGACGGTCATCCAGTCGGACGTGGAGAAGCGGTAGTAGGTGTCGCCCTCCTTCGCGATCGTCGAGTCGATGATGTTCGGACCGGACTGCCCGTCGCCCTTGTCGTTGAGGGAGGTCCAGATCACCGGCTCGGTGAAGGTCACGAAGTCGCGCGTCTTGGTCAGGTACATCCGCAGCGCCCAGTCGGACGTGCCGTTGTCGGTGCGGTCGCGCGCCGCCCAGTACACGTAGTACTCGCCGGTCGCCTCGTTGTAGGTGGCCTCGGGCGCCCAGACGCATCCGGCATCGTCGAAGCCCGCGAACACGATGCGCTGGTCGCTCCAGGTCACGAGGTCGGTCGACTCCCAGACGACGAGGTTCTTGCTCGCGTTCAGCTGGTCCCACCCGGAGCCGCCGGCCCCGCCGCCCTCGGCGTGGAGGTCGGTGCCGATGATCCAGTACTTGTCCCCCTCCGGCGATCGCACGAGGTGGGGGTCGCGCACGCCGAGGTCTCCGGCGAGGTTGGCGAGGATGGGCTTGTCGTCGTTGAGCTTCGACCAGTGCAGACCGTCGGTGGAGTGCCCGAAGAAGATCTTCTCGTAGCCCCCGCTCGTGGCGAAGTGGGTCCACAGGTAGCCCGCGGAGTAGTCGGTGTCGAGGTTCTGCGGAGCCGCGGTGACGGTGACGTCGATCGAGCGGACCGCGCTCGTGCCGGGCACGGTGGCCGTGAGGGTGACCTGGCGGGTCGTCGCGCCGCGCGTGACGACGCCGCCGGCGGCGGCGCCCTGCGCGGTGGTCGTGATGATGCCGGCCGGCGACGCCGACCAGGCGATCGTGCTGCCGTTGACCGCGCCCGCCGCGGGCAGGGTGATGTTGCCGCGGATGTCCTGCGCGCCGGGGATCGAGAGGGCGTCGAGGTCCTGCTGGGCGCGCGCCGTCGCATCGGCCGCCGGCGAGACGGTCGCCGCGAAGGCGCGGGTGGCGGATGCCGCCCCGCGCGTGATCGTCGCGGTCAGGGTGACGGCGGCGGGAGCGCTGCCCGCGGCGGGGCGGGTGACCGCGCCGGCGGGGGTGATCACGGCGGGGTCGCTGGACGCCCAGGCCACCTGCGAGCCGTTGAGCCCCGTCGTCGGCAGGGTGAGGTCCGACGTCACCGCGCCGAGGTCGCCGAGGGCGAGCGCGGCGCGGTCACGGGCGACCCGCACGTCGTCGGAGGGCGCGAGGGCGGCCGCCTCCGTCGAGGTGAGGGCGTGGTCGTAGATGCGGACGTCGCGGAGGCTCCCGGCGAGGGTGCGGTCGGCGGTGTACACGGACTTGCCGAGGACGTTCGCGGCCGTGAGGCCGCCGCCGATGGATGCCGGGGTGAGGGTCACACCGGACTGCTGGGCCACCTGCACGCCGTCGAGGTAGAGACGTGCGGTGTCGGTGGCGTCGTCCAGGGTGTAGGCGATCGTCTTCCAGACGTCGCGGGGCAGGTTCTGGCCGCTGGAGACCGTCTGCTCGGTGCTCCAGTTGCCGCTGGCGATGCTCGCGCGGTAGCCGTTGCCGCTGGAGAAGAGGTAGCCGTTGCCCACCCCGCCGGCATCCGTGTTCCCGAACCCGTAGATGAAGTAGGGCGTGCCCTGCTCACCGCGGATCAGCACGTCCGCGCTGATCGTGATGGACGTGAGACCGGCCAGGAGGTTCGCCGGCAGCGCGACGTGATCGTCGACGCCGTCCAGTCGCACGCCCTCGCCCCCGGTCAGGGTCGGACCGCCCACGTAGCGGCCGTCGCGCGCATTGCCGGAGGCGTCGCGCGCGACGGTCCCGGAGGTGTCGTCCAGCGGGTAGTGGGCGACCAGTCCGGTCGCCGCGGTCGCCGGGGCCGCCAGGCCCACCACGCCCGCGACGGACATCGCGAGGGTGGTGGCGGCGGCCAGGATCCTGATTCGGGGCGTCGTGCGCGTCATTGCGTCTCCTGGGGGTGAACGGGGTGGAGCGGGGG
>NZ_JBXAFF010000039.1:0-25506 GCF_058792815.1 Microbacterium sp. MPR-TSA4 | reverse complement strand
CGCCCGACTCGTCCCACCCGGAGAGACCCCATGTCACAGCGCCCCGGAGCCATCCTCGTCACGATCCTCGTCGCCCTCGGTCTCGGCGCCGCGCTCGCCGTCGCCGGCAGCACCGCCGGACAGTCGCTCGGCGGCATCCCCCTGTTCGCCCTCGCCGTCGCCGCGGCCTTCGCGATCCAGCTGATCGCGTACCTCCCGGCCGTGCTGCTGCGCACGGAGAAGTTCTTCGACCTGACCGGCGGCCTGACCTTCGCGCTCGTCGCGGTGGGGCTGCTGATCGCGGTCGCACCCGCCGATGCGCGGGCCTGGGTGCTGGTCGCCATGATCGTGATCTGGGGCGTACGGCTGTCGGTGTTCCTGTTCGTCCGGGTGCACGCCCAGGGCTCGGACGGGCGCTTCGACGACATCAAGGTGAACCCGCTGGCGTTCCTGCGGGTGTGGATCATGCAGGGTCTCTGGGTCGCGGTCACGTCCTCGGCGGCATGGGTGGGCATCACCGCGCGAGAGAGCCGGGGTTTCGACGTCTGGATCGTCGTCGGCGCGGTCGTCTGGCTCGCCGGTCTCGTGATCGAGATCGTCGCGGACGGGCAGAAGGCCGCGTTCCGGCGCGATCCCGCCAACACGGGCCGGTTCATCGACGTGGGCGTGTGGTCGTGGTCGCGGCATCCCAACTACTTCGGCGAGATCCTCGTGTGGGTGGGTGTCGCCGTCGTCGCGCTGCCCGCCGCGACCGGGTGGCAGTGGGTCACCCTCGTCTCGCCGGTGTTCGTCGTGCTGCTGCTGACCCGCGTGAGCGGCATCCCCCTGCTCGAGAAGCGCGCCGACGCCCGCTGGGGCGACGAGCCCGCCTACCGGGAGTACAAGCGGCGCACGCCCGTGCTGGTGCCGGGTCTCGGCCGCGGCTGAGCGCGCGGCCGGCGCCCTTACCGGTAGTTGGTGAACTGGAGGTCGACGTCGAGGTCGGCGGCCTTCAGCATCCGCTGCACCTCCTGCAGGTCGTCGCGCGACTTGGACTGCACGCGCAACTCGTCGCCCTGGATCTGCGCCTTGACCGACTTGGGCCCCTCGTCGCGGATCATCTTGCTGATCTTCTTCGCGTCCTCCGAGGAGATGCCCTCCTTGAGCGTGGAGGTGATGCGGTACTCCTTGCCGGATGCCTGCGGCTCGCCCGAGTCGAGCGACTTGAGTGAGATGCCCCGCTTGATCAGCTTCGTCTGGAACACGTCGAGCACGGCCTTCGCGCGCTCCTCGCTGTTGGCCTTGATGAGGATCGCCTCGCCGCTCCAGTCGATGGAGGCGTCGGTCCCCTTGAAGTCGTAGCGCTGCTCGACCTCCTTGCGGGCCTGGTTGAGCGCGTTGTCCGCCTCCTGGCGATCGATCTTGGAGACGATGTCGAAAGAGCTGTCAGCCATGCGTGGCAGTCTAGCCGCGCCCGCGCGAGCAGACCCCGGAGGCCCGCCCCCGCAGGCGCGGACGCGTTCGTAGACTGGACGGATGCAGCCGCTCACGGAGGATCAGGTGCGCGCCGCGCTCGTCAACGCGACACCCGACGAGGTCGATCGGATGGGCGTGCCGCTCTCGCTCGTGCTCGCCGACTGGGACCACCTGGACTTCCTCGCCTGGTCCGACCCCGACTTCCGCGGCCGGGGGTACCTGATCGTGGAGCGCGACGGCGTGCCGACCGGGATCGTGCTGCGCGCGGCATCCGGAGCGCGGCCGCGCGCCGCGATGTGCAACCTCTGCCACACGATGCAGCCCGGCAACCAGGTCGCTCTGTTCACGGCGCGACGGGCGGGGGATGCCGGGGCCCGCGGCGACAGCGTCGGCACCTATATCTGCGCCGATCTCGGCTGCCACGAGAACGTCCGGCTGGCCGCGCCGCTCGCGCCGAGCGAGGTACGTGCGAGCGTGGACCGGCGGATCGACGGCACGCGTCACCGCGTCGAGGCCTTCGTCGATCGCGTCGTCGCACCCGTCTGACGAGGCGATGCGCCCTCCGGTTTTTCGGAAGGCGCCCGGCCGGGTAAGATGGTTGATCGCGCCTCCGGTCGACTGCAAAAGCCGGGCGGGTGCGCACTTGGCGAGTTACCCAAGCGGCCAAAGGGATCTGACTGTAAATCAGCCGTCTTCGACTTCGGGGGTTCGAATCCCTCACTCGCCACCCTCAGAAAGGCCCCGTTTCGGCGGGGCCTTTCGCGTTCCCGGGTAGCGTGCCGCCCGCCCGCATACCTGCACGGCCGGCGCACCCCGTGTCAGGATGGGGGAACGGATGGATGCCCGACGAAGGGAACGACATGACCGAGCCGACGAGCTCACCGCACTCCACGAAGATCCTGCGAGCGACGATCTGGGTGGCGATCGGGGCGCTCATCGCCGCGGCGCTCGTCTGTGTCGTGTGGGTGCTGATCGGCGACTCGAACGGCATCGTCGGCAAGGCGTTCCTGACGATCCTCCTGCTCGCGGGCTTCGCCGGCGTGGCGATCGGCGAGTCGAACCTGGCCCCGCGTCGACCGACGTGGCTGGCGCTGACGAGCATGATCTCCTGGGTGCTGATCCTCCTGGTCGGGGCGGTGCTCATCTGGATGCCGACCACCGGCTACTTCGGCTCCGGCGCCGAGCGTGTGTTCCGCTTCATCCTCATCGCGCTGATCATCCAGGGCGCACTGCTGCACACGCGCCTGTACCTCAACGCATTCCTGCGTCACCAGACCACGTTCACGTCGATCGTCGCCTACGTCACGATCGGTCTGGTGGCGATCCTGATGGTCATGCTGGTGCTGCCTCTCATGACCGACGAGTACGTGACGTACCGCCCGCTGTACTGGCGTGTGGTCGTCGCGCTGGCGATCCTCGCCGCGGTCGGCACCGCGCTCATCCCGCTCGTGAACGCGCTCTTCGCCCCCAAGCGTCCCCGCCCGTCGGTGCCCGCGCCCGCGCCGTACGGCGCTGCCCCCTACGGCGCTGCCCCCTATGGCGTGGCCCCCTATGGCGCCGCCCCCGCGCCGCAGCCGGCCGCTCCCGCCGCTCCCGCCGCGGAGTTCACCCCCTCGGCGCCGTCGCCCGCGCCGTGGCCGACGCACGCCGACGGCGTGACCCCGCTGCCGGTGTTCCCCGACGGGTCTCCCGACTGGAACGCCTATTACACGGGGCAGCCGTCGCCGGGTGCGCGCGTCTGGTTCTCGGATGCCGCGGCGCCCGCCGCCCCCGCGGCGCACCAGCCGCAGGCCTCCGCGTCGCCCTCCGTCGAGAGCCCGTCGACTCAGGGGTACGAGGGCTTCCCGCCCCCGCCCCCGCTTCCTCCGCAGCAGCACAGCTGACGGCCGCCCGGCGGCGCGCCGCGCCGCCGGCGAGCTTCATCCCAGGATCTCGAGGGCGGCCATCGCGGCGTTGTGGCCGCCGATGCCGCTGACGGCGCCCCCGCGGCGCGCTCCCGATCCGCACAGCAGCACGCGATCGTGGGAGGATGCGACGCCCCACCGCTGCGCGGGGGAGTCCAGAGGCTCATCGTCCGCCGCCCACGGCCACGCGAGCGGGCCGTGGAAGATGTCGCCGCCCGTCATCCGCAGCGATCGTTCGAGGTCGACGGTCGTGCGCGCCTCGATGCAGGGCGTGCCGTCGGGGGCGGTGTAGACGCAGTCCGCGATCGGTTCGGCCAGCACCGCGTCGAGCGTGCGCTGAGCGGCATCCATGAGCCTCGCGCGGTAGTCGTCGGGATCGACGCCCGCGCTCAGCCGGTGCGGCAGCTGCAGACCGAAGAGGGTGAGCGTCTGCGCCCCCGACGCCTGCAGCCGGGGGCCGAGGATCGACGGGTCGGTGAGGGAGTGGCAGTAGATCTCGGCCGGGAGGGGGTCGGGGATGCCGCCGGTCGCGGCCGTCGCGTAGGCGTCGTCGAGCTGGCTCATCGTCTCGTTGACGTGGAACGTGCCCGCGAACGCCGCCTCGGGGGCCACCTCGTGGTCGCGCAGGCGCGGCAGGCGCGACAGGAGGAGGTTCACCTTCAGCTGAGCCCCCTCGGGCGGATCGGCCTCGTCTGTGCGCGGATCGCCGAGGAGATCGGCGAGCACCGCGGGCCCGACCCCGCTGAGCACGAGCCGCCCGGAGAAGGTCTCGCCGGAGGCGAGCGTGACGGTCCCGTCGGGATCGATCGCGACCACCTCCGCCTCGGCGCGCAGCTCGGCGCCGGCCGCCCGCGCCGCGTGCTCTAGCGCCGCGCTGACGCTCCCCATGCCGCCGACCGGAACGTCCCAGTCTCCGGTGCCGCCGCCGATCACGTGGTAGAGGAAGCACCGGTTCTGGCGCAGCGAGGGGTCGTCGGCCCACGAGAACGTGCCGATGAGGCCGTCGGTCAGGGCCACGCCGCGCGCGATGTCGGTGTGCAGGCTCTCGCGCAGGAGATCGCCGAGCGGGCGTCGGGTCACGGCATCCCAGAGGCCCGCGTCGGGCAGGAGTGCGCGCAGCTCGGATTCGCGCCGGAGCGGTGAGGTCACGGTCGGGAACACCGCGGCGGCGAGCGGCAGCAGGCGATCGGAGAGCTCCGAGAAGCGCTCCGCCTCCCGCACGTCGCCGGTCGTGCGGATGAAGCTCGCGGTGGTGGCCGCGGCATCCGCGTTGTCGACGAGGAGACCGCGGGTCGGATCGCCGGGGTCGGGCGTGTATGAGCTGTAGCGGCGCCGGCGCAGATCCAGCGGGAGGTCGAGGTCGTCGACGATCGTCCGCGGCAGGAGGCTCACGAGGTAGGAGTAGCGCGAGAGCCGCGCGTCCACTCCTGGCCAGGGGTGTTCGGACACCGCCGCCCCGCCCTATCCGTGCTGTCGTTCCAGCACGACGACGCGCTTGCGTGCGCGGGCGAGATAGGCGGCAGCGGTGAGGGCGTTGTGGCCCCCGCCCACGATCACGACGTCGTAGAGCGCGCTCATGAGCCCACGGTAGTGCGCGTACGGTGGAGGCATGGTGGATGCCGAGCGCTTGCACGTGATCGCTGTCGAGATCGCTCGGGAGGCGGGTGCGCTCGCACGGCGGCGGCGCTCCGAGGGCGTCGCCGTGGCGGCGACGAAGTCCACGCTCGCCGACATCGTCACCGAGGCCGACCGTGAGGTCGAGCAGCTCATCCGCGACCGGCTCTGCGCGGAGCGACCCGATGACGGTTTCGTCGGAGAGGAGTCCGACGCGCAGCCCGGCACCAGCGGGGTGACCTGGATCGTCGACCCGATCGACGGCACCGTCAACTATGCCTACGGCATCCCTCACTACGCCGTCAGCATCGCGGCGGTGACCGGTGAGCCCCGCCCGGGCCGGTGGGAGGCGCAGGCCGCCGCGGTCTACAGCCCCGTCGTGGACGAGCTGTTCCATGCGGTGCGCGGCGGGGGAGCCTGGCTCGGCGAGCAGCGGCTGGCCGTGTCGACGGTGACGGATGCCGGGGCCCTCCTGGCCACCGGCTTCGGATACGACCCGGCGACCCACGACGGCGACCTGGCGCGCGTGCGGCGCCTGATGGTGCTCGCGCGCGATCTTCGCCGGGCCGGGGCCGCGTCGCTCGATCTCGCGTACGTCGCGGCCGGGCGACTCGACGGCTACTTCGAGCGCGGATTGAAGCCGTGGGATCACGCGGCGGGCGCCCTGCTCGTCACCGAAGCCGGTGGCCTCGTCGGCGGTCGGCCCGGCGGAGCACCCGGTGCCGACATGACGATCGCCGCCGGGCCCGGCCTGTTCGAGCGGATGCGCGACCTGCTCGACGAGGTCGACGGCGTGGGCGGAAACGGATAGGAACGTCCACCGCGCGTCCATGGCATTCCCAGCGTGCAGCATGTAGTGTTTACCCGATCGTTATCTTTGCCGGCCCGAACGGCAGAGTGATCCGAAGCCCGTAGTACGTCGCCGCCCGGAGCTCCCCCTTCCGTGCGGCCTGACGAGAGCCTGTGATGTGACCCTCGACACCCCCACGGCTGACGCCGCGCCGTCACGGCGCGCAAGCCGACGACCCGGAGCGGCGGCGACGCCGAACGGGTCGGGTGTGCTGACCCGCGCGGAGTACCGGCGCCGGGCTGCTGAGGCGGCCGCGGCCTCCGCTCCCGACGTGGTCTCGCCCGACGCCGCGCTCGCCGAGGCCCCCGTCGATGACCTGACCGACGAGCCCTCGCTCGCCGAGGCCGTCGTGGCGGATGTCGCCGCGGCGATCGTGGCCGAGACCGTCGTGGGCGCGCAGCCCGACGAGGCGTCGCGTCGGCGTCTGCGCCGCGCAGCCCGCGCCGTCTTCGAGTCGGTCGCCGCCGACGGCGCCGCCGAGGTGGAGGTCCACGTCGACGCCCGCCTGAGTGACGTCCACGTCGACGCCGCCGACGACCAGCCGGTCGCCGCGCAGTCGATCCCCGTCGCCGAGCAGCTTCCGTCGGGCTCCGCCTTCACGGCCCCCGCGGACGATGCCTGCGCCCTCGACGAGTTCGAGTTCGCCGCGCGACTGTTCTCGTTCACCGGTGAGACCCCCGTCCAGCGCCCGGTCGTTGACGCCACGGACGACACCGTGTCCGCTGCCGAGCCGGCCCCGCACGTCGCACCGCGTCGGCCCCGTGCGACGGCGGTGGTGAAGCGGATGGCGGCGGCATCCTTCTCCGTGGGCGTCATGGCCGTCGTGGGACTGCTCGCGGTCAGCACGACGACTCCCGCCGCGGCGATCGCCTCGGCATCCGACACCACCACATCGACCTCGACCTCGACCGCCGTGACGGCCAGCCAGAAGCTCACGACGGGATCGGGCAGTCAGATCCAGGCGTTCGTCGCTTCGGGCGCCGAACAGCCCAACGCCCTCGATCGTCCCGAGAGCTACAACGTCACCTCGATGGCGGAGCTCGCGGCCGAGTCCGGTGTGCGCCTGTTCGCCAACACGTGGGTCAACGACCCGACGTCGCCGATCCAGTACCCGTTCCCCGTCGGTGTGCCGATCTCGGCCGCCTTCGGGTCGCTCGCCTACGAGTCTGAGTTCGCCACGCCGCACAACGGCGTCGACCTCACGCCGGGCGAAGGGGCCGAGATCCACGCCGTGGCGGCCGGGACCGTGCGCATCGCGACCGAGGCGGGCGGCGACTACGGCGTGACCGTGCTCATCGATCACATCATCGACGGTCAGCTCGTCTCCACCCGCTACGGCCACATGCAGTACGGCTCGCTGCAGGTGAAGCAGGGCGACAAGGTCACCGCCGGTCAGGTGATCGGCCGGGTCGGGCAGACCGGTAAGGCGACCGGGCCGCACCTGCATCTCGAGGTGCTCCTGGGCGGCACGACGCGCATCGACCCGATGCCGTGGCTGGCCGAGCACACCAAGGGTGGTCACACCGTCGGCTGACCGATTCTGTCGGACGCCTCGGCTCTGATATTCTTTTCTGGTTGCCCCGCGAGGGGCGGCACGCCCCGATAGCTCAGTGGCAGAGCACTTCCATGGTAAGGAAGGGGTCGTCAGTTCAATCCTGACTCGGGGCTCGCAGCATCCACATCTCGCCGTGTGGGTGCGGCGCGGCGGGGTAGCTCAGTTGGTGAGAGCGCACGACTCATAATCGTGAGGTCGCGGGTTCAAGCCCCGCTCCCGCTACCGAACACCCAGATCAGCCCCGGAATCTCCGGGGCTGTTTTGCGTTACGGGTCACGCGGTCCCGCGCTTACCCCGCGGATCCGGGACGCGTGCGTGTCGGCGCCCGGCGATAGCATGAACCGTTCCCACCTCGCCCCGCAGACGGAGTGCCTCATGCTCGGAAAACTCCTCGTCCGTTACCTCTGGACGTACAAATGGTGGCTGCTGGGCGTACTCGTCTTCCAGTTCGCCTCGGCCATGGCGTCCCTCTACCTCCCGCGACTGAACGCCGACATCATCGACAAGGGCGTCGCCGCGGGCGACACCGGCTACATCTGGTCCCGCGGCGCGTTCATGCTCGTCATCGCGCTGGGCCAGATCGTCGCGTCCGTGATCGCGACGTTCTTCGCGGCGCGCGCGGCGATGAGCGCGGGCCGCGACATCCGACGCGACGTCTACGACAAGGTGAGCGGCTTCTCCGAGCGCGAGGTGTCGTCGTTCGGCGCGGGCACCCTCATCACCCGCAACACCAATGACGTGCAGCAGGTGCAGATGCTCGCGATGATGGGCGCGACCATGCTCGTCACGGCGCCGCTGCTGGCGATCGGCGGCATCATCATGGCCGTCCAGCAGGATGTCGGTCTGAGCTGGCTCATCGCCGTCGCGGTGCCGACGCTGCTCGTGATCGCAGGCTTCATCATCAGCCGCATGGTCCCGCTGTTCCGCGAGTACCAGGGCAAGCTCGACGGCGTCAACCGGGTGATGCGCGAGCAGCTGACCGGTGTGCGGGTCGTGCGCGCCTTCGTCCGCGAACGCATCGAGGAGGCGCGCTTCCGCGTGGCCAACACCGACATCATGGTCGTCGGCCGCCGCGTCGGATCGCTCTTCGTGATCATGTTCCCGCTCGCGATGCTCGTGCTCAACGTCACCGTCGTCGGCGTGATCTGGTTCGGCGGCATCCAGGTGGATGCCGGTCACGTCGAGATCGGCACCCTGTTCGCGTTCATGCAGTACGTCGGCCAGATCCTCATGGGCGTGCTGATGGCGACGTTCATGACGATCATGATCCCGCGCGCCGCCGTCTCCGCCGACCGCATCGGCGAGGTGCTCGACTCCACCGATGCGCTGCACCGTCCCGCCCAGCCGATCGACCGCTTCCCCGAGCTGGGCGCCGTGGAGTTCGACGACGTGTCGTTCAGCTACCCCGGCGCCGAGTCGCCCGTGCTGGAGCACATCTCTTTCCGGGCCGAGCCCGGTCAGACCGTGGCGATCGTCGGGTCGACCGGCTCCGGCAAGACGACGCTCGTCTCGCTCATCCCGCGGCTGTTCGACGTGACCGACGGCACCGTGCGCGTCGGCGGCGTCGATGTCCGCGAGGCCGATCTCGACGAGATGTGGCGCGGCATCGGCTACGTTCCGCAGCGCGCGTTCCTGTTCACCGGCACCGTCGCCAGCAACCTCCGCTTCGGGCGGGAGGATGCCACCGACGACGAGCTCTGGGACGCCCTCGACATCGCCCAAGGGCGCGACTTCGTCTCCGAGATGGAGGGCGGGCTCACGGCACGCATCTCCCAGGGCGGCACGAACGTGTCGGGTGGGCAGCGCCAGCGGCTCTCGATCGCCCGCGCCATCGTGCATCGCCCGCACGTGCTCGTCTTCGACGACTCCTTCTCGGCGCTCGACGTCACCACCGACGCGCGACTACGGCAGGCGCTGTGGCGCGAACTGCCCGACGTGACGAAGATCGTGGTCGCTCAGCGCATCTCCACGATCGCGGATGCCGACGTCATCGTGGTCCTCGACGACGGGCGCCTGGTCGGCATCGGAACCCACGACGAACTGCTCGCCGGCAACGACACCTACCGCGAGATCGTCGACTCGCAGCTGGGGGTGGACGCATGAGCGCGCCGAACACGGCGGCCCTCTCCGAAGAGGAACGCGAAGAACTCGAGCTCGCCGAACAGGCGCGGCTCAACTCCGGGTCGTGGGACTCGGTCGCCCCCGGCAAGGCGGCGAACTTCGGACGCAGCTTCGGTCGGATGATCGGCTTGCTCGCCCCCTACAAGTGGGCGTTCGCGTTCGTCTCCGTCCTCGGGGCGGTCGGCGTCGTGCTCGCGGTCATCGCCCCCAAGGTCCTCGGCGAGGCCACCAACATCCTCTTCGAAGGGGTCGTCTCGACGTCGCTGGCCGCCCAGTTCCCGGCCGGCACGAGCCAGGACCAGGTCGTCGACGCCCTGCGCGCGGCCGGACAGGGCGACATCGCCAACATCGTGTCGGCGATGCACGACTTCCAGGTCGGCACGGGTGTCGACTTCGAGCGCCTGAAGTGGGTGCTCGTCGCGGTCCTCGCCATCTACGTCGTCTCCGCCGTGCTGACCTGGCTGCAGGGCTATGTCATCAACGTCATCATGGTGCGCACGATGTGGCGGCTGCGCGAGTCGGTCGAGGCCAAGATCAACCGCCTGCCGCTGTCGTATTTCGACCGCGTCCAGCGCGGCGAGCTCATCTCGCGCGTCACGAACGACATCGACAACATCACCCAGACGATGCAGCAGTCGCTGTCGACCGCCGTCACCAACGTGCTCACGGTCGTCGGTGTGCTCGTGATGATGTTCTCCATCTCCTGGCAGCTCGCGATCGTCGCCCTGGTCGCCCTTCCCCTGATGGCCGTGATCTTCGGCATCATCGGGCCGAAGTCGCAAAAAGCGTTCGCCACCCAGTGGCGCAAGGTCGGGCGGCTCAACGCCCGCGTCGAGGAGTCGTTCTCCGGCCACGCGCTGGTGCGCGTCTATGGACGCGAGCAGGACTCGCGGGAGAAGTTCGAGCAGGAGAACGAGGAGCTCTACCAGGCCGCGTTCAAGGCGCAGTTCCTGTCCGGGCTGATGATGCCCGCGATGATGTTCATCGGCAACCTCTCCTACGTCGGCATCGCGGTGCTCGGTGGCCTGATGGTGGCCTCCGGCCAGCTCCGGCTCGGCGACGTGCAGGCCTTCATCCAGTACTCGCAGCAGTTCACCCAGCCGCTGTCGGAGCTCGGCGGCATGGCCGCTGTGGTCCAGTCGGGCACGGCCTCGGCCGAGCGCGTCTTCGAGCTGCTCGACCAGGAGGAGCAGGAACCGGATGCCGAGGACGCGCCGCAACTGCGCGACGGCCGCGGCGTCATCGAGTTCCAGAACGTCGCGTTCTCCTACACCCCCGACAAGCCGCTCATCCGCGACCTGTCGTTCCGCGTCGAACCCGGTCAGACCGTCGCGATCGTCGGCCCGACCGGCGCGGGGAAGACCACCCTGGTCAACCTCCTGATGCGCTTCTACGAACTCGACGGCGGTCGGATCCTCCTCGACGGGCAGGACATCTCCGCGCTCACCCGCGACGACGTCCGCTCCCGCACCGGCATGGTGCTGCAGGACCCGTGGCTGTTCGCCGGCTCGATCCGCGAGAACATCCGCTACGGCAACGAGTCGGCATCCGATCTGGAGATCGTCGAGGCTGCCGTCGCGACGCGGGTCGACCGCTTCGTCCACTCGCTGCCCGACGGCTACGACACCGTGCTCGACGAGGACGCCGCGAACGTCTCGGCGGGGGAGAAGCAGCTGATCACGATCGCGCGGGCGTTCGTGGCGGAGCCGAGCGTGCTGATCCTCGACGAGGCGACGAGCTCCGTCGACACGCGCACCGAGCTGCTCCTGCAGCACGCGATGTCGGCGCTGCGCGAAGGACGTACGTCCTTCGTGATCGCGCACCGCCTGTCGACGATCCGCGACGCCGACCTCATCCTCGTGATGGAGCACGGCGACATCGTCGAGCAGGGCACGCACGAACAGCTCATCGCCGCGGAAGGCGCCTACTGGCGGCTCTACCGCTCGCAGTTCGAGCAGGCGGCGACCACCGTCGACCAGAGCACCGCGGGAACCGACGCGTGAGCGCGGCCGTACCGGCGGCGCCGCAGCGCCGCCGCGACCTGCGCTTCGTGCTCTCGTGCGTCGGCGTGGGCCTCGCCGCGGGACTGCTCTCCGGCCTGTTCGGCGTGGGCGGCGGCACGGTCATCGTGCCGATGCTCGTGCTGCTGCTCGGATTCGATCAGCGACTCGCGGCCGGCACCTCGCTCGCCGCGATCGTTCCCACGGCATCCGTGGGCGTCGTCTCCTACGCCGTGCACGGGTCGGTGGCCTGGATCCCGGCCCTGATCCTCGCCGCGGGAGCGGTGGTCGGTGCGCAGATCGGGTCGTGGCTGCTCGCCCGGATCCCGCAGAACGCCCTCCGGTGGGGTTTCGTCGGATTCCTCGCCGTGGTCATCGTGATGCTCTTCATCGTCGTGCCGTCCCGCGACGCGGTGCTCGAGCTCACCGTCGCCTCGGGCATCGGACTGGCCGTCCTCGGGCTGTTCACCGGCGTGATGGCCGGGCTGCTGGGTGTCGGGGGCGGGGTCATCGTCGTGCCCGCACTGATCTTCCTGTTCGGCACCAGCGATCTGATCGCGAAGGGCACCTCGCTGCTGATGATGATCCCCACCGCCGTCTCGGGGACGATCGGCAACGTCAAGCGCCGCAACGTCGACCTCGTGGCCGCGGCCCTCGTCGGCGTCGCCGCCTGTACGACGACCGCGCTCGGCGCGTGGATCGCGACGCTGCTGTCGCCGTTGGTCGCCAACATCCTCTTCGCCTGCTTCCTCACCTTCATCGCGGTGCAGATGGCGATCCGCGCGGTGCGGGCCCGTCGCACCCGCTGAACGCGTTCGTCCGTCCCGCACGGCCGGTACGGGGTGTTTATCGCGGCGGTGAGGGACGGATGAGGGCGGGCGCCCCTCGGTAGGATCGAGGGGTGTCAGTGAACCCCGATCTGGTGGGACGTGCGTTCCCGCCGACCGTGTCCTATCTCGTGGGCCGTGAGAAGGTGCGCGAGTTCGCGCGCGCCGTCTTCGCCGAGGCGCCGCAGCACTACGAGCCGGAAGCCGCGCGCGCGCTCGGCTACGCCGACGTCGTCGCGCCCCCGACGTTCGCCATGGTCGTCCAGGACCTGACGATGCAACAGCTGCTCGCGGTCGAGGACTCCGGCATCGCGCTCGAGCGCACGGTGCACGCGGAGCAGCGCTTCCGCTACTCGCGTCCCATCGTCGCCGGGGACGAGCTGGTCGCGCAGCTCAGCATCACCGGCATCCGCCCCTTCGGCGCCGGTGCGATGGTCACCAGCGAGGCCGAGATCACCGACGTCGACGGCAGCCACGTCGTCACCGCGACGTCCGTTCTCCTGATCGGAGGCGAGGTCGCATGACATCCGCACCCCTCGAGACCGGCGTCGTCGTCGCCGAGCGCACCGTGCACCTCACGCGGGAGTCTCTCGTCCGTTACGCCGGTGCGTCCGGAGACCTCAACCCCATCCACTACCGCGACGACGTCGCCGCCCGGGTGGGCCTGCCGGGTGTGCTCGCGCACGGCATGCTCACGATGGGCCTCGCCGTCGAGACCATCGTCGAATGGCTCGGCGACGCCGGGCGCATCCTCGAGTACGGCGTGCGTTTCACGCGCCCCGTCGTGGTGGATGCCGACGCCGGCGCCGACCTGGTCGTCACCGCGAAGGTCGGTGCTCTCGACGACGACACCGCGCGCATCGATCTCACCGTGACCTTCGCCGACACGACGGTGCTCGGCAAGGCGCAGGTGCGCGTGCGCCGGCAGCCCTGATGGGCGAGATCGCGCCCATTCCGCTCGCGCAGCTCACCACGCTGCGCGTCGGGGGCACTCCGGAGCGGATGGTCGAGGCCCGCACCCGCGCCGAGCTCGTCGCGGCGCTGCAGGACGTGTGGGCCGCGGGGGAGCCGTGGCTCGTGCTCGGCGGAGGCTCCAACCTGCTCGCCGGCGACGAGCCGTTCGAGGGGACCGTCGTGCTGGTGCGCACCTCCGGCATCGAACGCCTGGCCGACGCCGGCGACGGCCGCGTGCGGCTGCGCGTGGAGGCCGGTCACGACTGGGACGATCTCGTCGAGTACACCGTCGCGGCGGGACTGGCCGGCATCGAGGCGATGAGCGGCATCCCCGGGTCGGCCGGCGCCGCGCCCATCCAGAACGTCGGCGCCTACGGTCAGGAGATCGTCGAGACGCTCGTCGAGGTGGAGCTGCTGGACGAGGCCACCGGCGAGATCGAGGTGGTCTCCGCCGCCGATCTCGAGCTCGGCTTCCGCACCTCGGTGCTCAAACAGCACTACGGCCGCGGCGCGCTCCGTTCGGGCGTGATCGTCTCCATCACTCTCGAGCTGCACGATGTCGGCCACGGCGAGGTCCCGGTGCGTGGTGGCCAGCTGCGGCAGGCGCTGCGCCTCGCGCCCGACGCCGCGGTATCGCTGCGGTGGATCCGGGAGACGGTGCTCGCGACGCGCGCCTCGAAGGGCATGGTGCTCGACGACGCCGATCCCGACACCCACAGCGCGGGCTCGTTCTTCCAGAATGCGATCGTGTCGGCATCCTTCGCCCGCACCCTCCCGCCCGAGTGCCCCCGGTGGCCTCTCGCCGTGGAGGTCGACCCGGTGACGGTGATCCCGCTCGCGGCGTTCGACGGCATCGTGCCGCCGCCGGTCTCGGTGCAGCCCGACGTGAAGGTCAGTGCGGCGTGGCTCATCGAGCACGCCGGGCTGGGGAAGGGCTTCCGCCTGCCGCGGTCGCGCGCCGCCCTGTCGACCAAGCATGCGCTGGCCCTCACGAACCGCGGCGGGGCGACGGCGGGCGAAGTCGCCGAGCTGGCCCGCTACATCCAGCACCGCGTGCAGGCGGAGTTCGGGCTGCTGCTGCAGCCGGAGCCCGTCCTGGTCGGCGTGGAGCTCTAGAGCTCCCCGCGTCGCTGCGGACCGGACACCGCCGGCGCCGGTGCCGGTCGCGGTGCGTCGCGCAGGAACGGCACCAGCGGCATGATCGTCCGCACCCAGATCAGCCGGGCGGCGGGGAAGACGCCCAGCACCCACAGCACGGAGGCCACGGCGTCCGTGGGGTAGTGCACGCCGATGATCGACACCGAAGCGGCCATCACGACGACCGCGAGGGCGCCGACGACGATCGCGAAGGGACGCCAGCGCGAGCCCTTGAGCATGACGACCACCGTCACCGCGACGGCCGCGACGAAGACGACGTGACCGCTCGGGTACGACGGGTCCACGGGCATGTGATCGACGGGATGCGGCAGGAGGGTCGCGTCGGGACGCGGGCGGGCGACGGCGATCTTGATGATGTCGGCGGGCACCCACGTGACGGCGACCGTTCCGGCGAACGCGATCGCGAGGGCGATGCGCCCGCTCACCGCCCACACCAGTCCCGTCGCGATGATCGTGATCACGATCGCGGGGACGGGTGAGAACAGGTCGTAGACCAGCGCGGTCACCTGCCCGGCCCCGGCGATGTGCCAGCTGTTGAGCGTGCGCGACAGGTCGGCGTCGATCGGGGCGGCGCGCAGCGCCAGCCCCGCGCTGATCAGGAAGACGACGGTGGCCAGGCCCACCACGAGCGCGGTCGCCGGGTGCACCGAGGGGGCGAGCAGGGCGTTGCGCGGTCGCCGCGACCTGCGCGATGCCGAGACGGAGACAGGGGACGACGAACGCATGAGTCCCGATCGTCCCCCGCTCGTCTCTGAGGTCTCTGAGTGCCGGCTCGGGCTCACTCCGTGCCGAAGAGCTTCTGCAGTCGGTGGACGCCCTCGAGCAGCTGGTCGTCGCCGAGCGCGTACGACAGGCGCAGATAGCCGGAGGGGCCGAACGCCTCGCCCGGCACGACGGCGACCTCGGCCTGCTCGAGGATGAGGTCGGCGAGCTCGAGCGACGTGTCGACGCGGGTGCCGTTCCATTCCCGTCCGAGCAGCCCGGTGACGTCGGGGTAGACGTAGAACGCACCGAGCGGGTTCGGCACGGTGACGCCCGGGATCTTCGCGAGCTCCGCGACGATGAGCCGGCGGCGGCGGTCGAACGCCTGGCGCATCTGCTCGGCCTCCGTCTGCGGGCCGGTCAGCGCGGCCAGCGCGGCACGCTGCGCGATGTTGTTGACGTTCGAGCTGAGGTGCGACTGGAGGTTGCCGGCGAGCTTGATGGCGTCGGCCGGCCCCACCATCCAGCCCACGCGCCACCCGGTCATCGCGTAGGTCTTGGCCACGCCGTTGACGAGGATCGTCTGTCCGGCAAGCTCGGGCACGGCCTCCACGATCGACACGGCGCGCGCACCCTCGTAGACGAGGTTCTGGTAGATCTCGTCGCTGACGACCCAGATGCCGTGCTCCAGCGCCCATGCCCCGATCGCCTTCGTCTCCTCGGGCGTGTACACGGAACCGGTCGGGTTCGACGGTGAGACGAAGACCAGCACGGTGGTCTTGTCGGTGCGGGCGGCCTCGAGCTGCTCGACGGTCACCTTGTAGTCCTGGTCGGCGCCGGCGAAGACCTCGACGGGGATGCCGTCGGCGAGCGCGATCGCCTCGGGGTAGGTCGTCCAGTAGGGCGCCGGCAGCAGCACCTCGTCACCGGGGTTCACGACGGCCTGGAACGCCTGGTAGACGGCCTGCTTGCCGCCGTTCGTGACGATGACCTGGGACGGGGCGACCTCGAGCCCCGAGTCGCGCAGGGTCTTGGCGGCGATCGCCTCGCGCAGCACCGGCAGGCCGGCCGCGGGCGTGTAGCGGTAGTTCGCGGGGTCGTGGAGGGCGTGGGCCGCGGCATCCACGATGAACGCCGGCGTCGCGAAGTCGGGCTCGCCCGCCGCGTAGGAGATCACGGGGCGGCCGGCGGCCTGCAGCGCCTTCGCCTTCGCATCGACCTTCAGGGTCGCGGACTCGGCGATGGCGGACAGCTTGCGGGACAGGGGAGCGCGTTCGGTCACAGGCAAAAGCGTAGTGCGTCCGGTTCGCTCAGCGCCGTGCCAGCGCGATGTCGACCTCGAAGCTGCGGTGCCAGGGCAGCGCGACCGAGGCGACCGTCCAGGCGTCTTCACCGTTGAGCAGATCGTCCAGGCGGCTCTGGAGCTCCGCGCCGATGCGGTGGAGGGCTCGGGCTTCGGTGTCGTCGTCGACCGGACCGACCGTGCCGCCGAAGACACTCTCGTGCAGGGCCGGGCGGATGCCGCTCTGGTACGCATGGTCGTCGAGGATCCGGGTGAGCAGCGCCTCTCGGAGAGCACGCGGGTCGGCGGTGCCGTCTCGGCGGCCGACCCACCAGGCCGTCGCCGCGGCGACGGCGCCGCCGATCGCGTTGCCGGCCGTGTTCCAGCCGCCGTAGGAGGTCAGCCGCAGCAGCAGCCCCTCCGCGGCGAGTCGGTCGACGAGCGCCGGATCGCTGCCGTTGCTGTAGCGGACATCGGCGAGCGCCACGATGGCACCGGACGCGAGCGCGTCGCGCACTGCCGACACGGTCGCCTCGACGGCCGCCGGATCGGAGCGCGGCACACGGCCGAAGCAGTCGCCGTGTTCGGGATCGGGTGCGTGTGCGACGAGCACGGCGTCGACCGTGCTGTCGTCATCCGCGACGATGCCGCCGGCGGCGACGATCTGTCGCACGAGGCTGTCGTGCACGGGGGCGTTCTCGAAGTTCGGGATGCGGGTGAGGCCGTCGTCCTCGCCGCAGGCGATCCGCCACGTCGGGCGGTCGCCGCCGGCGGCGACGAGCGCGCGGGCGACGAGGACGGCGCCCACCTCGTCGGCGCCGGGATACATCATCACCTCACCGCCGCGCGGCAGGGCGCGCGCCCAGTGACGCAGCCAGACCTGTTCGGCCGATCCGGCCGAGAAGGCGGCGGTGTCGTCGGCGGTCACCGCGAGGGCATCGATGACGCCCTCCTCGTGCAGACCGAGCGCGGAGAGATTGATGATGTGGTTGCGCAGGCGTCGACGCTCGAAATCGCTCTGCTCGGCGCGCGGGACCGCCGCGGCAGGAACCTGCGGAGGTTCGCCCGGGAGCAGATCGGCTTCCAGCGCGTGATGGAGCGCGCCGCCGAGGGCGTGCAGCGCGCGTCCGTAGGCGCTCCAGTACTCGGGCTCTTCGACCGCCGAGTATGAGTCGCTGGCGCGCATGACCAGGGATGCCGCGGTGATCACGAGCGCGGGGTGGTCGGCGGCGGCGCGGAGCTCGTGGAGCTCTCGGAGCAGGTCGAGGCGGTCCAGCGCGATGCGCGGCGAGTCCGCCGTGATGCGGGCGGGGATGATGCCACCGTGCACGAGCGTGTCGATGCAGACGACGAGGTGGTCCACGCCGTCGCCTCCCGCCGAAGCGGCTGCCACCTCGCGAAGCCAGCCGTGCAGCGCGTCCACGTCGGCCGGCGTTCGGAACCTGGGCAGCGCGTCGACGGGCGGGATCAGCAGGTCGACGCCCGCGATGGCGGCGACCTGGCGGGGCAGCTGGATGTTGACCGGTCGTTCGTCGAGCGGAACGAGGGCGATTCGCATGCGGTGGGTCCTGCTTCCTCAGCGCGAACGATGGATCTGGAGCTCGTAGTGGTAGCGATCGCCGCGGTAGGTCGACTCGGCGTACTCGATCGCACGGTCCTGCGCGTCGAAGCTGGTCCGGGTCACGAAGAAGCAGGGCGAGAACGCCGGTGCCTGCAGGATGTCGGCCTGTTCGGGGTCGAGGACGCTCGCCTGGATGCTCTGCTCGGCCCACTCGATCCGCATGCCGTACTGCTGCTCCAGGATCCGGTAGAGCGAGTCGTTCCCGACGTTCTGGATCAGCCCGGGGAAGAACGACGGGTTGAGGTAGGAGTCCTCGAGGGCCATGGGCTCCCCGTCTGCCGTCCGCGCGCGGCGGATGTGGAAGACATCCTCGGACGGGCTCATGCGAAGCCGCGCGCCCAGGCGTGCTCCCGCCGGGATCGTCTCGGTCACGAGCACCGACGAGCCCGGCTCGAGTCCCCGCGCGCGCATGTCCTCGCTGAACGAGGTCAGCTCGACGGATTTGGCGATCCGGGGTGCGGCGACGAACGTGCCGGCGCCCTGGACGCGGTAGACCAGCCCGTCGTGCTCCAGCCGGTCGAGCGCACGGCGGACGGTGAGACGGCTGACGTCGAACTCCGTCGCCAGGTCGCGCTCGGTGGGCAGACGGGAATGGGGCTCGAGCCCTTGCCCGATCACCTCGACGAGGTGCTGTCGTAGGCGTTCGGACTTGCTGTGCTGCGCGTCGGTCATCGTGCTCCCGCGGATCCTCGGCAGGGGGGACATCCGCTGCCGTGTGCGAATTGGATATAACCATTGCACAGAACGGTGGCGCCTGTCGAGGTGCCAAAACGCGATCTTTGGAGAAATCTCTTGACACGCTCCGAAAAAATGGAGTACACCAATTCCTACCGAGCTTCACCACCCGAACCCACGCACCTCGAAGGAACACCATGGAAATGACCACCACGGGACGGCGGGTCCTCACCCGCGCCGTCGCGCTCTCCGGCGTCCTCGCGGCGTCCGTCGCTCTGGGAGGCTGCGCGGCGGCCGCGCCCTCCGGCCCGACCACGATCACCTTCTCCTATCTGTGGGGCGGAGAGGAGGCGAAGGCGCTGGAGAAGATCATCGCCGACTTCAACGCCAGCCAGTCCGACATCAAGGTCGTCGGTGTCTCGAGCCCCGACGCGCAGAAGCAGCTCACCTCGATGTCCTCCAGCAACGGCAGCTTCGACATCTCCGACAACTTCGGCAACACCGTCGGCTCGTGGGCCTCCAAGGGGATCCTCGCGCCCCTGGACGACTACCTCGCGGCGGAGAAGGTCGACACCTCGGCGTTCGCGCCGGCATCCATGGAGCAGATGACCTTCGACGGCAAGATCTACGCGCTCCCGATCGCGGTGCACACCCAGCAGCTCATGTACAACAAGGACCTCCTCGACAAGGCGGGTGTGAAGCCGCCCACGACCATGGATGAGCTCGCGGATGCCGTGAAGAAGCTGACGGTCGTCGACGGCAGCGGGGCGATCACGCAGATCGGGCTCGGCAACCCCTCGGCATCCACTCTGTTCACGACCCTCGGTTACGCCTTCGGTGGCACCTGGGACGGCGCCGACGGCAAGACTCCCACCCCCGACGACCCCAAGAACGTCGCGGCCCTCGACTGGTACACCACGACACTGACCGACACGTTCGGTGCCGACAAGATCGCGACCTTCGCGTCGGGTCTCGGCCAGTACATGTCTGCGCAGGATCCCTTCTACACGGGCAAGCAGGCGATGGTCGTCGACGGCGAATGGCAGGCGGTGAACATCCCCAAGGTCGCCCCGAACCTCAACTGGGGCGTGATCGACATCCCGGCGGCCACCCCCGCGCTCGCCGGGACCACGCAGGTCACGACCAGCACGCTGTTCATCCCGAGCAACTCGAAGCACAAGGCCGAGGCGGCGAAGTTCCTCGCGTACATGGTGCAGGACAAGCCGATGGTCGATTTCACGCTCGCCCTCGGCAACCTGCCCTCCAAGACTGCCCTGCTGGACGACCCCGCCTACGCCGAGATCCCCCACTTCGACTCGTGGTTGAAGGCGCTCGCGAGCCCCAACGCGAAGTCGCTCGCGAGCCAGCCGTACAGCGCGCAGTACTCCACCGACCTGGCGACGGCCTTCGACGACATCGTCCGCGGCGTCGCCGGCCCCGATGAGGCGCTGGCCTCCGTCGCCGGCAAGGTCTCCTCGTACTGATGGCACCGACCGCCCCCCGCGGCGCGCGACGCCAGACCCTTCTGGGTCTGGCGTTCGCGTCGCCGTTCCTCATCGGCGCCGCTGTCTTCATCGTGTGGCCCGTGGTGGCCTCGGCGGTGTACAGCTTCACCGACTTCAACCTCTTCCAGCCGCCCTCGTGGGTCGGCCTGGACAACTACGCCCAGATGATGCGGGACGACACCTTCTGGAAGGCGTTGGCCAACACGCTGTTCCTCGCGGTCTTGGGCGTGCCGCTCACGATCCTCATCTCCATCGGTGGCGCCCACCTGCTGAACCTCCCGGTGCGCGGTCAGCCGCTCTACCGCGCCCTGGTCTATCTGCCGACGATCGTGCCGATCGTGGTCGGCGGTTACCTGTGGCGGTGGCTGTTGAACACCCAGTACGGATTCGTCAACTACTTCCTCGGGCTGCTGCATCTGCCGCAGCCGGAGTGGCTCGAGCAGCCCCAGTGGGGGAAACCGGCGATCGTGTTGATGTGTCTGTGGACCATCGGAGGCACGATGATCATCTACCTCGCGGCGATCAAGGACGTGCCCGCCGAGCTCTACGAGGCCGCCGAGCTCGACGGCGCAGGCTGGTTCGCCCGGTTCCGCTACGTCACGTGGCCGACCATTTCTCCCGTCACGCTCTTCCAGATCATCGTGACCGTGATCGCCTACCTCCAGATCTTCACGCAGCCGTATCTGCTCACCCAGACGCGACTGAACGAGGCGAGCGGGGGACCTGGCCAATCGATGATCAGCTACGCGATGTACCTGTACCAGAACGCCTTCGTCTTCTTGAAGATGGGCTACGCGTCGGCGATGGCCTGGGTGCTGTTCCTGCTCACTCTCGCGATCACGCTCGTCCTGCTGTGGTCCTCGAAGAAATGGGTCCACTATGGCTCTGACCGCGACTGACCCGCGGCAGGCGGGCGCCTCCCGTCGGCGGACGACGGCGCGCCGCGCCGCGCGCACCACCGCCCGATACCTCGCGATCTGGCTGCTCGTGCTGGCGTTCGTCTTCCCGTTCCTGTCGATGCTGAGCACCGCGTTCAAGCTGCCCGACGACATCTTCAGTGCGCCCCCGTCGCTGTGGCCCACCGAATGGACGCTGCAGAACTTCGTCGCGGTGTTCGAAGAGATCCCGTTCTGGCAGTACTTGCTGAACACGATCGTGATCGCGGGCCTGTCCGTGCTGGGCATGCTCATCGCCTCGCCGCTGGTGGCCTACTCGCTGTCGAAGATCGGATGGCGCGGTCAGCGGCCGCTGCTCGTGATCGTCATGGCGACGATGATGCTGCCGCCGCAGGTGACCATGATCCCGCTGTTCCTGATGTGGAACGGTCTCGGAGCGACGAACAGCATCATCCCGCTGGTCGCTCCGGCGTTCTTCGGCACGCCGTTCCTCATCTTCATGCTGCGCCAGTTCCTGACCTCGGTGCCCAACGAGCTGCTGCAGGCCGCGCGGATCGACGGGGCCTCCGAGCTGCGCATCTACTGGTCGATCGTTCTCCCGCAGGCACGACCCGCGCTCATCACCGCCGCGATCTTCCAGTTCGTCTGGGCATGGACCGACTTCCTCAATCCGCTCATCTATCTCAACGACGCGAGCAAATACACGCTGTCCATCGGTCTGTACTCGTTCTTCGGCGAGCGGAACCTGGAGTGGGGTCCGCTGATGGCGGCATCCGTTCTGTTCACCCTTCCCGCGCTGGTGCTGTTCGTTGTCTTCCAGCGCTACTTCGTAGGAGGTGTCGGTGCCGGTGCACTCAAGTGAAGACGCCGTCGTCGCGGTCGAGGGGAGACTGATCGTCTCGTGTCAGGCATCGAACGGATCTCCGCTGCGTCACACGCCGACGATCGCGCGGCTGGCCGCCAGTGCGCTGCGCGGGGGCGCCGCCGCGCTGCGCGTCAACGGCGTGCACGACATCTCCGCTGTGCGAGAGTCGACGCACGTCCCGATCATCGGGCTCGACAAGCGGATGGGGGTGCGCCGGAACGTGATCACGCAGACCGATGAGCAGGTCGTCGCGCTCGTGGATGCCGGGGCCGACATCGTCGCGGTGGATGCCACCCTCGAAGTCGTGGCGGACGTCGCGGCGCGCGTGCGCAGCGCGATCACGCACGCGCGCGTCGCGGTGATGGCGGATGTGTCGACGTTCGACGAGGGGATGGCCGCGTGGGACGCCGGGGCCACCTTCGTCGGCACGACGCTGTCGGGCTACACGCCCTACTCGCCACAGCACCGTGGGCCCGACCTCGACCTCGTCGCCCGACTCGCGGCGCGCGGTGTTCGCGTGCTCGCGGAGGGCCGCTTCCAGACGCCCGCCGAGGTGGCCGCGGCTTTCGACGCCGGCGCCCACGCCGTCGTCGTGGGGGGAGCGATCACCGATCCCATCGCCATCACGCGCCGCTTCGTCGCGGTGACCCCTGGAGCGCGATGAGCGTCCGGGAGGAGAGCGCACGGGCCGTCGTCGCCGTCGACATCGGCGGCACCAAGATCGCGGCCGCCCTCGTGCGCGAGGGCCGGCAGATCGGCCACCGCGTCCAGCGGCCGACCCCGGCAGCGAAGGGGGCGGCAGCCATCCTCGATGCGGCGGCCGCGCTCGTGCGCGAGGTGATCGAGGCGGCCGGTCCGGTCGCCGCGGTCGGCGTCGGCAGCGCAGGGGCCTTCGATGAGGACGGCGTCGTCACGCACGCTACCGATCATCTCGCCGGGTGGCGCGGCACTCCCGTGGCCGCAGGACTCGTCGCACGGCTCGGTGTCCCGGTCGTCGTCGTCAACGACGTGCACGCGGCCGCGCTCGGGGAGCTCGCCCTGGGCTCCGACCGGGACCGCTTCGTCTTCGTCGCGGTGGGGACGGGCATCGGAGGAGCCGTCGTGTCCGAGGGTGAGCTGCTGCGCGGCGCATCCGGGATGGCCGGATCTATCGGGCATCTGCGCGCGGCCACGATGCGCGGACGTGTGTGCTCGTGCGGAGGACGCGACCACATCGAGGCGTTCGCGAGCGGGCCGGGTATCGAGCGCTCGTTCGCGGAGCGCTCGGGAGTCGCCGCACCGCTGCGCGAGATCGCTCGACGTGCGCGGGAGGGCGACACGGTGGCCGCCCAGGTGATCGCAGCGGCTGCGGGGGAGCTGGGCGCGTCACTGGCTCCGGTGATCACCACCGTCGATCCGGGCGTCGTGCTGCTCGGCGGGGGCGTCTCCGCGCTCGGAACCGCTCTGGTCGCGCCCCTCGCGGAGGGCCTGCGAGCTGAACTTCGTGCCCCGTTCGTCGATGTGCGGATCGAGATCGCGCGCGCCGGGACGGATGCCGCTCTCCTCGGCGCCGCGTGGCTCGCCGCTCAGACGAGGGCGGCGATGGCCGCGCGGATCGCGTCGTCGTCGCGCCCGTCCGCGCTGTTGTCGTAGAGGGCGTGGTGGGCTCCGCGCCACCGGCATTCGGCGGCCTGGGCGCTCGCCCAGAACTCATCCCAGTGGGCGAGCTTCCAGCTGTCGCGCTGGTAGCCCCGACCGGCGACGCGATCGCGTACCCGCGCGCCGTCGACGCTCACGTGCACGACGGTGATGCGGGTGTCGGCGGGCCAGTCGTGGGCGAGCGCGGCGCGCTCGAGGTAGTCCGGCTGCGGGAAGTACCTCACGAACGGGGCGTCGAGCACCACCGGCGTCCCGAGCCGGAGGTTGTCGCCGGCGAGGCGCAGCAGGGTCTGATACTCCAGATCCATCACGACCTGCTGGTAGTACGCGTTGTTGTCGCGCTCGTGGGGATCGCTGCCGTGAGCCACCAGGAGCGCCTCGGTGAACAGGGTCGCGACGCTGTCCTTGTCGAGGTAGGCGGCGCCGAGCTGGCGTGCGATGAGCGTGCTGACGGTCGATTTCCCGCTGCCGGCGGGACCGATCACGAAGAAGAGATGCGAAGTCATGTGACTCTCCAGGGCGGTGGCGAGGGGCGTCGCCGCCCCTCGCCGCGGGCTCAGGCGGTGCGGCCGGAGCGGTCCTTCACGAAGAAACCGTAGGACAGCGCCCCGACCAGCAGCAGCACCCCGCCGATGAGGAAGACGAGCGTGTAGTTGCCGCCCGTCGCGGTCAGGATCGCACCGGTGACCACGGGAGCCACGGCGGCGCCGACGAACCCGCCGAAGTTCTGGATCGCGCCGAGGGAGGCGACCTGGTTGGAGGGTGCGACGTCGGAGGCCAGGGTCCACAGGCAGCCGATCGGCACCTGCGAGGCGAAGTAGCCGATCGAGAGCAGGGTGATCGCGAGGGGCGTGTTGTCCACGTAGGCCACCGGCAGCACCGCCGCAGCCGCGAGCACCGCGCCGCCGACGATGGGGATCTTGCGCGCGCGCACCGTGTTGACGCCGCGCGAGACGAGGCGGTTGGAGAGCCAGCCGCCGAAGACGACGCCGATGATGCCGCAGAGGAAGGGGAGGGAGGCGAGCCAGCCGCTCTGGGCCAGGCTGAAGCCGCGGGCCGTCTGCAGGTAGCTGGGCAGCCACGTCAGGTACACCCAGACGGTGTAGAAGATGCCGAAGGCGCCGAGCACCATGAACCACGTGTTGCGCTGCTGGAGCAGCCGGCCCCAGCCCACCTTCGGCGCGGTCGAGGCGATCGCCTCCTGCGCCTGGGCGCCCTTGATCAGCGCCTGCTCGCTCAGCGTGGGGTCGCGGTAGATGCGGAGCCACACCAGAGCGACGACGATCCCGAGGGCGCCGACGATGACGAACATGCCGCGCCAGCTCATCGTGAGCAGCAGGAAGGTCAGCAGCGGCGGGGCGATGGCGTTGGCGATCTGCGAGCCGGTGTTGACGAGGGCGACCGGCAGAGCGCGCTCGCGCTTGTTGAACCAGCGCTCGTTCACCTTCAGGGCCGAGGTGAAGAACGGCGACTCGGTGATGCCGAGGGCCACCCGCAGCGCGTAGAGCACGCCGAAGGAGTTCGCGGCCGCGGTGACCATCGACACCAGCGACCACGCTCCCGCGGCGAAGGCGAACATCCGCTTCGGCCCGAACTTGTCGACCAGGTAGCCCGCGGGGAGGTTCGCGATCGCGTAGGGCCACGAGAACGCCGACAGGAGCAGGCCCATCTCGAAGGCGTTGAGCCCGAACTCCCCGGCGATCGTGGTGTTGGCGACGCTCAGGGTCGAGCGGTCGAGGTAGTTCACCACACCGCCCAGGATGAGGAAGCCGACGAGGAACCAGCGGATCCGGACGGACCTCTTCTCCTGCGTGGTCAGAAGCGGTGTCTCCGCGAGGGTGTCGGACATCGTGTGCACTCCTTTGTGGTGGGCGGTTCGGGGGTTGTCGTGGTCGGGAAGGGGAG
>NZ_JBXAFF010000038.1:0-25655 GCF_058792815.1 Microbacterium sp. MPR-TSA4 | reverse complement strand
GTCGTCGAGCGAGGCCGCCAGGCCGAGTCGAAACGCCCACCCCACGACCCCTCCGGAGAGTCACGATGAGCCTGCTGTTCACCCCCTACGATCTGGCCGGACGCACGGTGCGCAACCGCCTGTGGGTCGCGCCCATGTGCCAGTACTCGGCCACCGACGGCGTGCCGAACGACTGGCACCACGTGCACCTCGCGCAGTTCGCCTCGGGCGGTGCCGGCGTCGTGATCGCCGAGGCGACCGCCGTCGTCCCCGAGGGCCGGATCTCACCGGAGGACGTCGGCCTGTGGAACGACGAGCAGCGCGACGCCTGGGCCCCCATCGCCGCCGCGATCCGCTCCCGCGGCGCTCTGCCCGGCGTGCAGCTCGCCCACGCCGGCCGCAAGGCGTCGACGTGGTCGCCCTTCTCGGGCCGCCGCGGCACCGTCCCCCTGAGTGACGGCGGCTGGAGCACCGTCGCGCCGTCCGCCGTCGCCTACGACGGGTTCGAGGTGCCCGAAGCGCTGGACGCCGCCGGCATCGACCGCGTCGTCGAGGCGTTCGCGGATGCCGCGGCGCGCGCCGTCGCCGCCGGCTTCGAGGTGCTCGAGATCCACGCCGCGCACGGCTACCTCCTGCACCAGTTCCTCTCGCCGCTGTCCAACCTCCGCACCGACGAGTACGGCGGCTCCCTCGAGAACCGCGCCCGCCTGCTGCTGCGCGTCGTGGACGCCGTGCACGCGGCGGCCCCCGACGCCGCGCTGCTCGTGCGGTTCTCGGCATCCGACTGGGCCGAAGGCGGGTGGGATGCCGCGCAGACGGCGACCGTGGCCGCCTGGGCGGCCGCGCGCGGCGCCCACTTCTTCGACATCTCCAGCGGCGGGCTCGTCGCCCATCAGCGCATCACCACCGGTCCCGGCTACCAGGTGCCGCTGGCCGCCGAGGTGCGCCGCGAGGGCGGCGTGGCGGTGAGCGCGGTCGGCGAGATCTCGTCGGGCGCTCAGGCCGAGGAGATCCTCGCCTCCGGCGCCGCCGACGTCATCCTCGCCGGGCGCGAGTGGCTGCGCGACCCGCACTTCGCGCTGCGCGCACAGGTCGAGCTCGGTGAGCCCGACGCGGGCCTCTGGCCGCCGCAGTACCTGCGCGCCCGCCCCGTCGCCCGCTGATCGGGCGCCGCGCGGGCGTGTCGACGCGCTCCGCTCGCTCGACGACCGGGGGGTCATCCCTCCCGGTCGTCGAGCGAGGCCCGCGGGGCCGCGTCGAAACGCCGCTCCCGCTCAGTAGCCGCGACGCGTCGCGTCGTGCACCTCGCCGACGAGCTCCTCGATGATGTCCTCGAGGAACAGCACGGCCGTCGTCTCCCCCGCCGCGTTGCGCACCTGGGCCAGGTGACGGCTCGTGCGCCGCATGAGCGCCAGCGCGTCCTCGAGGTCGGTCGTCTCGGCGACGGGCACCATGTGGTGGATGCGCTTGGGCTTGATCGGAGCGACGATCTTCTCCTCGGCCCCGGCGCCCTCGGCGGCGCGCAGCACGTCCTTCAGGTGCACGTAGCCGATCGGGGCGCCCTCAGCATCCACGATCACGTACCGCGAGAACCCGTGCTTGGCGACGGCGCGCTCGATCTCGTCGGGCGTCGTCGTCTCGGGCAGCGTCACCAGCTCGGACAGCGGCACGGCGACGTCGCGCGCCTTCTTGTCGGTGAACTCCACCGCGGCCGTCACCGCGCCCGACGCATCGTCGAGCACACCCTCGATGCGCGACTGGTTCACGATCGTGGCGACCTCGTCGAGCGTGAACGTCGACGCCGCCTCATCCTTCGGCTCGACGCGGAACAGGCGCACGATGTGGTTCGCGATCCAGTTGAGCGCGACGATGATCGGGTAGAAGAGCTTCGACGTCCACACCAGCGGGGTGGCGAGCAGGAGCACGGCCCGGTCGGGCAGCGAGAACGCGAGGTTCTTCGGCACCATCTCGCCGAACACGACGTGCAGGTACGACACGAGGATCAGGGCGATCGCGAACGCGACGCCGCCGATGACGGCCTCGCTCCACCCCGTGAGTCCGAGCGGCACCTCCAGGAGGTGGTGGATCGCCGGCTCGGAGACGTTCAGGATCAGGAGCGAGCAGATCGTGATGCCGAGCTGGCTCGTGGCCAGCATCAGGGTGGCGTGCTCCATCGCGTACAACGCGGTGACCGCCGTCTTCGACCCCTTCTCGGCGAGCGGCTCGATCTGGGAGCGGCGTGCGGAGATCACGGCGAACTCGGCGCCGACGAAGAACGCGTTGAACGCCAGCAGGACGACCAGCCAGGCGATTCCGGCCCAATCGCTCATCGTCGCTCACCTCCCTCGCGTGCCGCGTCGGGCACGTCGGCACCGTCCGGCAGCGGGTGCGGCGTGAACCGGACGCGGTCGACGCGCCGGCCGTCCATCCGCTGCACCTCCAGCGTCCCGTCCTCGAGATCGATGCGGTCCCCGACGACGGGGATGCGCTCGAGGGTCGACATGAAGAATCCGCCGACGGTGTCGTACACGTCGCCCTCGGGCACGCGGATGCCGGTGCGGTCGAGCACCTCATCCGGACGCAGCTCGGCGGGGAACGTGACCGCTCCGGCCATCCGCACGACGCCGGCCCGGCTGCGGTCGTGCTCGTCGAGCACTTCGCCCACGATCTCCTCCACGAGGTCTTCGAGGGTCACGACCCCGGCGGTCCCGCCGTACTCGTCGACGACGATCGCCATCTGGTAGCCGCGGGAGCGCAGCTCCGACATGACGGCGTCCAGGTGGACGGCCTCGGGCACTCGCAGCGGCTCCTGAGCGATCGCGGCGGCCGGCACGTCGCCGCGACGCTCGCGCGGCACGCTGACGGCCTGCTTGAGGTGGACGATGCCGGTGATGTCGTCCATCGACTCGTCGTAGACGGGGAAGCGGCTGTGGCCCGTGCGGCGGGCGAGCTGGATGACGTCCTCGACGCTGTCACCGGCGGCGACGGCGTGGATGCTGGGCCGCGGGGTCATCACGTCGGCGGTGGTGAGCCGCGCGAAGGTGAGGGTGCGATCCAGCAGGGATGCCGTGTCCTCCTCGAGGAGGCCGGCGCTCGCGGAGCGGCGCACGAGGCTGGACAGCTCCTCGGCCGTGCGGGCGCCCGACAGCTCCTCCTTGGGCTCGATGCCCATGCCGCGCAGCACACCGTTCGCGCTCCCGTTGAGCACGGTGATCGCGGGGAGGAAGACGGTCGTGAAGGCGACCTGGAACGGGATGACGAGCTTGGCGGTCTGACGCGGGATGGCGAGGGCGAAGTTCTTCGGCACCAGCTCGCCGAGGATCATCGAGAACGTCGTGGCGATGACGATGGCCAGGGTGGTGGCGATGACGCGCACGAGCGTGTCGGGCACGCCCCACCCCGCGAGCACGGGACTGAGCAGGCTCGTCAGCGCGGGCTCCATCGTGTAACCGGTGAGCAGCGTCGTGAGCGTGATGCCCAGCTGCGCGCTCGACAGGTGCGTGGAGGTGATGCGCAGCGCGCTGATGGTCAGCGACAGCCGCGACTCGCCGGCGGCCTGGCGGGCCTCGAGGTCGGCGCGATCGAGGTTGACCAGCGCGAACTCGCTCGCGACGAACAGTCCCGTTCCGATGGTGAGCAGAAGCCCCACGCCCAACATGACGAATTCCATCACGCGTCACCCCCGATCATGCTCGGGGAGGGTCGGTGGGGCGATCGTCTACAACTGGGAGGGTCGTCCATGGTGCAGAAGAGTTTACGGCACCCGGCCCGCGTCGGGGCTGGATGCCGCGGGCACAATGTGAGGGTGGAGCGGATCGAGCACGCAGAAGTCATCGGCGAGCGCGGCGGCATCCGCGTCCGGGCGTTCACCGCGACCGACATCGCCACCTACCGGCGGTGGCTGCAGCCCGATCAGGAGTGGCACCGCTGGGACGGCCCCTACTTTCCGAAGCTCGACTGCACGCAGATCGACGCGGCCTGCGCCCGTCTGGCCGCAGCGGTCGACGACGGCAGTTATGCCGCGCAGTCCCCGCTGCCGCGCGCGGTGATCGCGACCGTCACGGAGCCCGCGACGATGATCGGCAGCGTCTCGTGGCACTGGGAGTCGGAGGAATCGGACTGGCGGCGCATGGGGCTCACCGTGTACGACCCGTCGATCCGCGGCCGCGGGATCGGAACGAATGCGCTGGCCGTCTGGACCGACTACCTCTTCCGCACCACGGCGGCCGTGCGACTCGACTACTCGACGTGGTCCGGCAATGAGCGCATGCTCGCCGTCGGCCGCCGCCTGGGTTTCACGGAGGAAGCCCGCTTCCGCGACGCCCGCGAGGTGCGCGGCACGCGTTACGACTCGGTGGTCATGGGAGTGCTGCGGCGTGAGTGGGAAGGGCGCGGAGCCGAAGAGGTCACCAGCTGACCGGCAGCGCCTTGCCCTCCTCGTAACCGGCGGCGGACTGCAGCCCGACCGTCGCACGTTCGTGGAATGCGGGCACCGTCGCAGCCCCCGCGTAGGTGAACGAGGACCGCACGCCCGACGTGATCATGTCGACGAGGTCCTCCACGGACGGCCGCAGCGGGTCGAGGTAGATCTTCGACGACGAGATGCCCTCCGCGAACAGCTCCTTGCGGGCGCGCTCGTAGGGGTCGAGGCGCCTGAAGCGGCCCTGGACCGCCTTCGTCGAGGCCATCCCCCACGACTCCTTGAAGACGCGGCCGGCCTCGTCGACCTGCAGCTGGCCCGGAGCCTCGATCGTCCCGGCGAACCACGAGCCGATCATGACGGATGCCGCGCCCGCGGCCAGGGCCAACGCCACGTCGCGCGGATAGCGCACGCCCCCGTCGGCCCAGACGTGCGCGCCGAGCTCGGCGGCGGCCTGCGCCGTCTCGAGCACGGCGGAGAACTGCGGGCGGCCCACCGCGGTCATCATGCGGGTCGTGCACATCGCGCCCGGTCCGACGCCCACCTTGAGGATGGTCGCCCCCGCCCCGACGAGATCGCGCACGCCTTCGGCCGTGACGATGTTGCCGGCCGCGATCGGGATGCCCAGGCCCAGCTCCGACACCGTGTGCAGCGCGCGCAGCATCCCCTCCTGGTGGCCGTGCGCGGTGTCGACGACGAGCACGTCGACGCCGGCCGCGACGAGCGCGCGGGCCTTGGCGGCGACGTCGCCGTTGATGCCCACGGCCGCCGCGACGATCAGTCGACCGTCCGCGTCGACGGCGGGGCGGTACAGCGTCGAGCGCAGCGCCGTGCGCTGCGAGAGCGTGCCGACGAGGTAGCCGTGGTGCAGGACGCAGACGGTCTCGGCGCCCGCGGCGACGATCAGGTCGAAGGCGTGGCGGGCGTCGGTGACGTCGTCGGCGTCGATCGAGGCCCCGCGCCCGCGGGCGAGATCACCCAGCCGCGCGTCGGGAAGCGCCGTGCCGAGGCGGGTGGCCGGCACGACCCCGAGGATGTCGTCGACGTGGACGCGGGCGGTGTCGCCGGAGACCACGACGATGCCGTGGCCCTCCGTCGCGGGAAGCAGCGCCGCGGCCTCGGCGACGGTCGCATCGGCGCCCAGCACGAGGGGCGTGTCCCACGGCACGGGCTGGTCCTTGACCCAGCGGATCGCCGCGTCGATGTCCTGCAGCGGCATGTCCTGCGGCAGCACGCCCAGCCCGCCGCGGCGGGCGAGGGCAGCGGCGAGGCGGGGACCGGTGACCGAGTTCATGTTCGACGCGACCAGTGGGATGGTCGCGGAGGTGCCGTCGCGCGGCGACAGGTCGACGTCCAGCCGGCTCGTCACGCCCGAGCGACGGGGCACGAGGAACACGTCGGAGTAGGTGAGATCGACGGTGGGCTGGGCGCCGGAGAACTGCATGGTTCCCACGGTACCGACAGAAAACCTGGGATACCCTTGATGAACGTGTGCGTGTGGGCCGCGCCATACACAGCAGCGGGCCTCGCACGATCTGAAGTTCATCGATGAAAGCAGGCGCAACCGTGTCCAGTCAGGTGACCGGCGTGGGAACTTCGAGCGACGGCGAGTTCGGGGCCAACGAATGGCTCGTCGCCGAGATGTACGACCAGTTCGCGAAGGATCGCGACTCGGTCGACCGGGCCTGGTGGCCCGTGCTGGAGGCGTACGAGAAGACCCAGACGGATGCCGGGACGCCCGCGCCCGCGACGACGGCCCCCGCCGCCGCATCCGCTCCGGCGCCGACCGCCCCGGCGGCGACCGACGCCCGCCCGATGACCGCGCCGATCCCCGTCGTCGGCGCGCAGCCGGTCGCGCGCACCACCGCGCGGCCCGCCTCGCCGCAGCCCGTGCCGGCCCAGGCGCCGAACACCGACCCGACGCCGACCCCGGCCGCCCGCGAGGACGTCGTCACGCCGCTGCGCGGCATGCCGAAGACCCTCGCCGCGAACATGGACGAGTCGCTCACCGTGCCGACCGCGACGAGCGTGCGCACCGTGCCGGCGAAGCTCATGATCGACAACCGCATCGTGATCAACAACCACATGTCGCGCACGCGCGGCGGCAAGGTCAGCTTCACGCACCTCATCGGCTGGGCGCTCATCCAGGCGCTCAAGGCCTTCCCCAGCCAGAACGTGTCCTACGCCGAGATCGACGGCAAGCCGTCGGTCGTCGCCCCCGCGCACATCAACCTCGGCATCGCGATCGACCTGCCCAAGCCGGACGGCACGCGCGCGCTCATGGTGCCCTCCATCAAGCAGGCGGAGTCGCTGACGTTCGGCGAGTACCTCTCGGCCTACGAGGACCTCGTCAAGCGCGCCCGCGGGGGCAAGCTCACCGCCGCTGACTTCCAGGGCACCACGATCTCGCTGACCAACCCCGGCGGCATCGGCACGGTCCACTCCGTGCCGCGCCTCATGAAGGGCCAGGGCTGCATCGTCGGCGCCGGCGCCCTCGAGTACCCCGCCGAGTTCCAGGGCTCGAGCGAGAAGACCCTGGTCGAGCTCGGCATCGGCAAGACGATCACCCTGACCAGCACGTACGACCACCGCGTGATCCAGGGCGCGGGCTCCGGCGAGTTCCTGAAGATCGTCCACGAGCTGCTCACCGGTCAGCGCGGCTTCTACGAGGGCGTCTTCGCGGCCCTGCGCATCCCCTACGCGCCCATCCACTGGGCCGGCGACATCAACGTCGACATCGCCGAGCGCGTCGACAAGACCGCCCGCGTGCAGGAGCTCATCAACTCTTACCGCGTCCGCGGCCACCTCATGGCCGACACGGACCCGCTCGAGTACGTGCAGCGCACGCACCCCGACCTCGAGATCGAGAACCACGGCCTCACCTTCTGGGACCTCGACCGCGAGTTCGTCACGGGAGGTTTCGGCGGCAAGCGGCTCATGAAGCTGCGCGACATCCTGGGCGTCCTCCGCGACTCGTACTGCCGCACGGTCGGCGTCGAGTACATGCACATCCAGGACCCGGCCCAGCGCAAGTGGTTCCAGGACAACGTCGAGGTCAAGTACCAGAAGCCGAGCCACGACGAGCAGCTGCGCATCCTCGACAAGCTCAACCAGGCCGAGGCCTTCGAGACCTTCCTGCAGACGAAGTACGTCGGCCAGAAGCGCTTCAGCCTCGAGGGCGGCGAGTCCCTCATCCCGCTGCTCGACCAGATCCTGCAGGGCGCCGCCGGTGCCGGCCTCGACGGCGCCGCCATCGGCATGGCGCACCGCGGTCGCCTCAACGTGCTGACGAACATCGCCGGCAAGACCTACAGCCAGATCTTCCGCGAGTTCGAGGGCTCCGTCGCGATCGGCTCCAAGAGCGGCTCGGGCGACGTGAAGTACCACCTCGGCACGCAGGGCACGTTCGTGTCGGATGCCGGCGAGGAACTGCCCGTGTACCTCGCCGCCAACCCCTCGCACCTCGAGACGGTCGACGGGGTGCTGGAAGGCGTCGTCCGCGCCAAGCAGGACCGGATGCCGATCGGCTCCTTCTCCTGGCTGCCCATCCTCGTGCACGGCGACGCGGCCTTCGCCGGCCAGGGCGTCGTCGTCGAGACCCTGCAGATGTCGCAGCTGCGCGGCTACCGCACGGGCGGAACGGTGCACGTCGTCGTCAACAACCAGGTCGGCTTCACGACCCTCCCCCAGGACGGGCGCACCTCGGTGTACGCCACGGATGTCGCCAAGACGATCCAGGCGCCCATCTTCCACGTGAACGGCGACGACCCCGAGGCCGTCGTGCGTGTCGCCGAGCTCGCCGTGGCCTACCGCCAGGAGTTCAACCGCGACGTCGTGATCGACCTCGTCTGCTACCGCCGCCGCGGTCACAACGAGGGCGACGACCCGTCGATGACGCAGCCGCTGATGACGAACCTCATCGAGGCCAAGCGCTCCGTACGCCGCCTCTACACGGAGTCGCTCGTCGGTCGCGGCGACATCACCGAGGAGGAGTACGAGAAGGCCAAGCAGGACTTCCAGAACCGCCTCGAGATCGCCTTCGCCGAGACGCACGCCGCCGAGACCGGCGCCACGGGCATCGTCTCGCCCTCGACGACCGGACCGGTCGACCAGGCCGTCGGCGAGCCGGAGACCACCGGCGTGTCCGTCGAGGTCGTCAACCAGATCGGCGACGCCTTCGTCAACAAGCCCGACGGCTTCACGGTGCACAACAAGCTGCAGCAGCTGCTCGACAAGCGCCTCGACATGAGCCGCAACGGGCAGATCGACTGGGGCTTCGGCGAGCTGCTCGCTTTCGGCTCGGTGCTGATGGAGGGCACGAACGTGCGCCTCGCGGGTCAGGACGCCCGCCGCGGCACGTTCGTCCAGCGTCACGCGGTGCTGCACGACCGGGCGAACGGTCAGGAGTGGCTGCCGCTGGCGAACCTGTCCGAGAGCCAGGGCCGCTTCTACGTCTACGACTCGCTGCTGAGCGAGTACGCGGCGATGGCCTTCGAGTACGGCTACTCGGTCGAGCGGCCCGACACGCTGACGCTGTGGGAGGCGCAGTTCGGCGACTTCGCCAACGGCGCCCAGTCGGTCATCGACGAGTACATCTCCGCGGCCGACCAGAAGTGGGGTCAGCAGTCGAGCGTCGTGCTGCTGCTCCCCCACGGCTACGAGGGCCAGGGGCCCGACCACTCCTCGGCGCGCATCGAGCGCTACCTGCAGATGTGCGCGCAGGACAACATGACCGTCGCGCGCCCCTCCACGCCCGCGTCGTACTTCCACCTGCTGCGCCGTCAGGCCTACGCCCGGCCGCGTCGCCCGCTGATCGTCTTCACCCCGAAGGCGATGCTGCGTCTTCGGGGAGCCACGAGCCCCGTCGACGCGTTCACCAGCGGACGCTTCGAGCCGGTGCTGGACGACGACCGGAACATCGACCCGTCGGGCGTGACGCGCGTGCTGCTGCACTCCGGGAAGATCCACTGGGATCTGAAGGCCGAGCTCGACAAGAAGCCCAACCCGCAGGTCGCGCTCGTGCGGCTCGAGCAGCTCTACCCCGCGCCGATCGACCAGCTCAACGCCGTGATCGAGCGGTATCCGAACGCCCAGCTCGTGTGGGTGCAGGACGAGCCCGAGAACCAGGGCGCGTGGCCGTTCATCGCGCTCGAGGTCGTCAAGCACCTGCACGGTCGCACGATCCGACGCGTGTCCCGCGCCGCCGCCGCCTCGACGGCGACGGGCTCGCCGAAGGTGCACGCGCGCGAGCAGGCCGCGATCCTCGAGAAGGCGCTGACCGTCTGACGCGGCGAGACGAGGGGCCCGACACACCCGACTGGACGACATGGACGTCGCGCTCCTCGTCAACCCGACCGCTCGCGCCTCCGCGCGCACGCACGCCGCGGAGGACGTCGCCGCGCTCCTGCGCGCCAACGGCATCCGCACGACGCTGATCGCGGGCGGGAGCGCCGCCGAATCGACGCGCCTGCTGCGCCTCGCCCTCGACGCGGGCGCCGACGCCGTGCTCGTCGCGGGCGGCGACGGCACGGTCAATGTCGCCGTGCAGGAGCTCGCGGGCACCGGCATCCCGCTCGGCATCGTGCCGACGGGGACCGGCAACGACGTGGCCACGGCCCTCGGGCTGCGCGAGCGCGATGCGCGCGGCGCCGCCGAGGCCGTCGTGGCGGGATCCACGCGCACGATCGATCTCGCGCGCGTGCATCGCGCGGACGGCTCGACGACGTTGTACGCGACCGTGCTGGCGAGCGGGTTCGACTCGCGGGTGAACGACCGTGCCAACCGCATGCGCTGGCCCCCGCGGACACGTCCGCTACGACCTCGCGATCCTCATCGAGTTCCTGCGACTGCGCTGCGTCGCCTTCGAGGTGGAGCTCGAGCACGAGGACGGCACGATCGAGCGCCGCGGCGGGGAGCTGCTCATGGCGACGGTGGGCAACGGCCCCACCTACGGCGGCGGCATCCCCATCTGCCCGGATGCCGACCTCGCCGACGGGCTGCTCGACGTCACGCTCGTGCGCCCGCTCGGCCGCGCCCGCCTGCTGCGACTGCTGCCCCGCGTCTACCGCGGCACGCACACCGGCCTCGACGAGGTCGTCACCGCACGCGTGCGGCGGGTGCGGCTGTCCGCCGCCGCGACGACCGCCTACGCCGACGGCGACGCGGTGGGGATGCTGCCGCTGGAGGTCGACGTCGTTTCCGGTGCGCTCCGCGTCTTCGCGCCGCCGGCGCGCTGACCCCGTTTCAGGGCCGGGTCACGGACCGCTTCCGCAGGGGTGCGGTCAGTGGTGCGTGGCCTGCTCGGCGCGCAGACGCGCGAGAACCTGGTCGCGCAGCTGCTCGGGCGCCGTCTCCTTGCAGGCACGCGCGACGACCGCGGTGAGCGTCGTCGCGACCAGTGCCTCGTCGCGGCAGGAGGGGCAGGTCTCCAGGTGGGCACGGATGTCCGCGTGCTCCGTCTTGCAGACTTCGTTGCGGAGGTATTCCTCCAGATCTTTGCGCGCTTTGTCGCAGCCGCAGTCGCTCATTTCCTGCTCCCTGATGAAGAAGTGGCGGGCGCCGGCACATCGATGCCGCGCTCGCGTGCGTAGTCGGCGAGGAGGTCGCGCAGCATCCGTCTGCCACGGTGCAGACGGCTCATGACCGTGCCGATGGGTGTTTTCATGATGTCCGCGATCTCCTGATACGCGAAGCCTTCGACGTCCGCGAGGTAGACCGCCAGCCGGAAGTCCTCGGGGATCGACTGCAGCGCGTCCTTGACCACCGACGCGGGCATGTGGTCGATGGCCTCCGCCTCGGCGGAGCGGCTGCTCGTTGCCGTGGTCGACTCGGCACCGCCGAGCTGCCAGTCCTCGAGGTCGTCGATCGTGCCCTGATAGGGCTCGCGCTGCTTCTTGCGATACGTGTTGATGTACGTGTTGGTGAGGATGCGGTACAGCCACGCCTTGAGGTTGGTCCCCTGCGTGAAGGAGGACCACGAGGCGAACGCCTTGACGAAGGTCTCCTGGACGAGGTCCGCGGCATCCGCCGGGTTCCGCGTCATCCGCATGCCCGCCGCGTACAGCTGGTCCATGAACGGCAGGGCCTGCTCCTCGAACTGCGCGCGGACGTCGATCGCCGTCGACGCGTCCTCCGACGGCGGCTCGGGGTACTCGGACGCTGGGTTCTGGGACACCGTGTCGTCGGGCGCTGAGGCCGCCTGCTCTTCCATCAGCGCCCAGTCTACGTCGGCGATGTCCGCCCGCACGGGTGCGAGTGTCGCGGTCACGGGGCTCCTCTCCCGGTCTGGCTCGGACGGCCCGCCGCGGTGGGCGGCGGCGGTGTCCGATGGGTTCGTTAGGGTAGAACCCGATGACAGTGACCGGGTATTCCCTCCCCCAACCGGCCGCGGATCCCGTCTGGCGGGCGCCGCGTGCGGATGACGCCGTCCAGGCGACGGTATCCGTGCCCGGATCCAAGTCTCTGACGAACCGCAAGCTGGTCCTGGCCGCCCTCGCCGACGGCCCCAGCACGCTGACGTCGCCGCTGCACTCCGAGGACTCGGAGCGCATGATCGCCGCGCTGCGCGCTCTGGGGGTGGAGATCACCGAGGTGCCCGGAGCGGGCGCCTTCGGGCCCGACCTGCTCGTCACTCCCCCCGCCACGTTCCGCGGCGACGTCGAGATCGACTGCGGTCAGGCCGGCACCGTCATGCGCTTCGTCGCCCCCCTCGCGGGTCTCGCCGACGGCGACGTCACCCTGACCGCCCATGCCAGCGCGCTGCACCGCCCGATGGGCGAGATGATCAAGGCGCTGCGCGAGATCGGTGCGGACGTCGACGACGGCGGCACCTGGTCGCTGCCGTTCACCGTCCGCGGGCGCGGCCACATCCGCGGCGGAGAGGTCACGATCGACGCGAGCGGCTCCAGCCAGTTCGTCTCCGGCCTCCTGCTCGCCGCCCCCCGCTTCGACGTCGGGCTGCACCTCGTGCACTCCGGGGAGCGTCTGCCCAGCGCGCCCCACATCGAGATGACCATCGAGACGCTCGCCCGCCGCGGCATCCAGGTGGAGCACCCCACCCCCCACGAGTGGGTCGTGCCCGCGGGCACGCTGCGCGGACGGGATGCCGCGATCGAGCCCGACCTGTCCAACGCGGCGCCGTTCCTCGCGGCCGCGATGCTGACGGAGGGCTCCGTCACGATCCCCGGCTGGCCGGCGAGCTCGACCCAGCCCGGCGCACTGCTGCCCGAGATCCTCACCGTGCTGGGCGGACGCGCGTCGCGGCGAGGAGGGGCGCTGACGGTCACCGGAGGCCCCCGGATCGCCGGTGTCGACCTCGACCTCAGCGCGGCGAGCGAGCTCGCCCCGACGCTGTTCGCGCTCGCGGCGTTCGCCGACGCCCCGACCACGCTCCACGGCATCGGTCACATCCGCGGCCACGAGACGAACCGCATCGACGCCCTCATCGGCAACCTCCGCAACATCGGCGGGCGCGCCGAAGAGCTGCCCGACGGCATCCGGATCATCCCCGCGCCCCTGCACGGCGGACTGTGGCGTGCGCACCACGATCACCGCATCGCCACGGCCGGTGCGCTGATCGGTCTTCGCGTCCCCGGCATCGAGGTCGATCACATCGAGACGACCGCCAAGACGATGCCCGAGTTCCCCCAGCTCTGGGCGCGCATGCTGGGCACCGAGACCGACTACGGAACCGGCGTGCGGCGGCCGTGAGATGAGCTGGCTGGACCTCGACGACGACGACGAACCCGAGTTCGACGAGGCCGACATCCGTGTCCGCCCGAACCCGAAGGCCAACCGTCCCCGGACGAAGCGTCGACCGGCGCACGCCGACGCGCGCATCGCGCGCGTGCTGGGCGTCGATCGGGGGCGGTACACGGTGCTCATCGACGAGGACGGACCCGAGGAGCATACGGCGCTCGCGACGCGCGCGCGTGAGCTGCGCAAGCAGCCCATCGTCACGGGAGACCGCGCCCGCGTCGTGGGCGACACCACGGGCGACGACGGGACGCTGTCGCGGATCGTGGGGATCGAGGACCGCTCGTCGCTGCTGCGCCGCAGCGCCGACGACACCGACCAGGTCGAACGCGTCGTCGTCGCCAACGCCGATCAGATGCTCATCGTGGTGGCGGCGGCCGACCCCGAGCCGCGTCCGCGCCTCGTCGACCGGTACCTCATCGCCGCGCTGGATGCCGGCATCCACCCGCTCCTGGTGGTCACCAAGACCGACCTCGCCGACCCCTCCGGCTTCCTGGCGCACTTCGAGGGGCTGGACGACCTGGAGATCTTCACGAGCGGGCGCAGCAGCATGCCGGTCGATGAGATCGGCACCCGGCTCGTGGGCCACTCGACCGTGTTCGTGGGCCACTCCGGCGTGGGCAAGTCGACGCTCGTGAACGCGCTCGTCCCGAGCGCCGACCGGGCCACCGGCCACGTGAACGAGGTCACCGGACGCGGCCGTCACACCTCGAGCTCGACCGTCTCGCTGCGGTATCTCGGCGACGGCGGCCGCGGGTGGGTGATCGACACCCCGGGGGTCCGTTCGTTCGGGCTGGGCCACGTCGACCCCGCGAACATCCTCAAGGCGTTCACCGACCTCGCCGCGATCGCCCAGGAGTGCCCGCGCGGCTGCACGCACCTGCCGGACGCACCCGACTGCGCGATCGTCGAGGCGGTCGCGGAGGGCCGTCTCGGAGAACGCGGCGCCGCCCGCCTGGATTCGCTGCAGCGGCTCCTGTCGACCTTCGCCTGATCGTAGGCTGGTGGCATGGCCCGCCTCGAACCCGGTACCCCCGCTCCCGACTTCACGCTCGTCGACCAGGACGACGCTCCGGTCAGCCTGCACGATCTGCGCGGCGCCCCCGTCGTGCTCTTCTTCTACCCGGCCGCGATGACCCCGGGGTGCACCACCGAGGCGTGCGACTTCCGCGACAGCCTCGGCCCGCTGCAGGCCGCCGGGTACACCGTCGTCGGCATCTCGCGCGACGACCCCGCGACGCTGCGTCGCTTCCGGGAGCGCGACGCCCTCACCTACCCGCTCCTGAGCGACCCCGACCACGCGGTCCACGACGCCTACGGCGCCTGGGGCGAGAAGATGAACTACGGCAAGCTCGTCGAGGGCGTCATCCGCTCGACGGTGATCCTGGATGCCGAGGGTGTCGTCACCCACGCGCTGTACAACGTCAAGGCGACCGGGCACGTCGCGCGCGTGCGGTCGCTGCTCGGCGTCGGCTGACGACGCGCCGCGACGAGGATCACCCGCGGTCCGGGGCGTCCCGACGTCCCGCCGCGGCACGCACGGCGGCGAACAGGGCGACGAGCCCCACGACCGCGGGCAGGGCCGTCCAGAGCGCCGTCTGCGGCGACGGGGTCGGACCGGTGATCGCCCCTAGCGCCACGGCGAGGATGAGCAGCTGCGCCACGATGCCTCCGGAGCGCCCCCACGACTGGCCGCGGAAGACGGCGACGGCGAAACCGACCAGCGCGACGGCGCCGATCGCCGTGAGGACGATGAGCGCGACGGAGCTGACGGCGTCATCCGTGTCGCCGGAGACGAGGGCGACGATCTCCCACCCCGCGAGAACGAAGACGGCGACCGCCTCCAGCGCCAGGACGGCGGCGGCGATACGCTCCGAACTCGTTGTCGTCATGGGCGCAGGTCCTCTCGTGCAGCCGATCCACAGCACACGCCGGGGGAAATGCCGAGTTCACCCTTGATTCATCTGAATGACCATGGGAGCATTGAACTATCCGTGTGCTCCCACAGTGGCGTGGGGCGAGCGTCTGCTCGCACACCATCAGGGTAATCGACGCCCGACGTCACACCCACCCGAACTTCTCATCCCGCATCAAGGAGCACCCCCTATGGATTGGCGCGACAAAGCCGCCTGCCTGACCGTCGACCCCGAGCTGTTCTTCCCCGTGGGGAACACCGGACCCGCTGTCGATCAGATCGAGAAAGCCAAGTCCGTGTGCGCGCGCTGCACCGTCACGGAGGTCTGCCTGCAGTACGCCCTCGAGACCGGTCAGGACTCGGGCGTCTGGGGAGGCCTCTCCGAGGACGAGCGCCGCGCCCTCAAGCGCCGCGCCGCGCGCGCCCGCCGCGCCAGCTGAGCCGCGCCTTCGCGTCTCAGCTCTGCGCGCGCCCGAGGTAGCGCATCGGGATCTCGATGGTCACCTCGGTGCCGGACCCGACGAGGGTGTGCCAGTCGATGGTTCCGCTGAGCTCACCCTGGATCAGCGTGCGCACGATCTGCGTCCCGAGCCCGCGCCCGACCTGACCCTCGGGAAGCCCGACCCCCGTGTCGCGCACCTTCACGCCGAGCTGCTCCTCGGTGCGTTCGGCGATGATCTCGACCTCTCCCTCCTGATCGACCAGGCCGTGCTCGACGGCGTTGGTCACGAGCTCGGTGAGCGCGAGGGCGAGGGGCGTCGCGTACTCGCTCGGCAGCGTGCCGAAGGTGCCGGTCTTGCGTGTGCGCGCGCGGGTGTTCGGCGACGCGGCCACCTCGGCCACGAGCTTGAGGACGCGGTCGAACACGTCGTCGAAGTCGACGTTCTGGGCGAGCCCCTCCGAGAGCGTGTCGTGCACGACCGCGATCGCCGACACGCGCCGCATGGCGTGGGTGAGTGCGTCGCGCGCCTCGTCGGAGTGCGTGCGACGCGACTGGATGCGCAGCAGTGACGCGACCGTCTGCAGGTTGTTCTTCACCCGGTGGTGGATCTCCCGGATCGTCGCATCCTTGGTGATCAGCTCCTGCTCCTGGTGGCGGATCTCGGTGACGTCGCGGCAGAGCACGATGGCCCCGATCCGGGTTCCGTGATCCTTGAGCGGGATTGTGCGCAGCGAGACCGTGACCCCGCGCGCCTCGATGTCGGCGCGCCACGGGGCGCGTCCGGCCATCACGATGGGAAGGGACTCGTCGAAGTCGCGCCCCTTCGGCAGGATGCCGGTCGCCACCTCGAGCAGCGACTCGCCCTCGAGCTCGTCGTCGAATCCCAGCCGGTTGAACGCCGAGAGGGCGTTCGGGCTCGCGAAGGTGGTCACGCCGTCGACGTCCATGCGGATCAGACCGTCGGAGGCGCGGGGAGCGCCCCGGCGGGGAGAGGTCGGCGCGGCGAGGTCGGGGAAGTCGGCGCTGGCGATCATGCCGAACAGATCGTCCGCGCAGTCGTTGAAGGTGATCTGCTGTCGCGACGGTGTGCGGGCCTCGCCCAGGTTGGTGTGCCGGGTGAGCACGCCGACGACGGTCGGCGGGTTTCCGCCGCCCCCGACCGTGCGCACGATGGGGACGGCGCGCACGCGCGTGGGCGTCTCCTCGAACCAGTCCGGGGATGCCGAGTCGACGATCTCGACGCGGGTGAAGGCGTCGCGCACCTGGGTGCGCCACTGCGGCCGGACCAGGTCGCCGACGATGTCGCGGTAGAACAGCGTCGCCGCTCCGCTCGGACGGGTGTGGGCGACGGCGATGAAGGAGTCATCGGCCGTCGGCACCCAGATCACGATGTCGGCGAAAGCGAGGTCCGCGAGCAGCTGGCCGTCACCGGCGAGCCGGTGCAGCCACTCGATGTCCGCGCCCGTCGAGCGGCCCTGGGCATAGACGAGATCGCTGAGCGTCGACACGCACCCAGCCTAAGCGACAACGACGTGCCGGCCACGCGGCGCCGGCCGTGCCTCAGGCCGCGCCGCGGACGGCCCGTCGCGTCCGCGTGCGACCGCCGCTGTCGTCGACGGCGACGTCCGCACGCGCGTTCGCGCGGGTTCGCGCGGCGGCGGGGCGGGCGGAGGGAGGGGGTTCGATCGCCTCCCCGACGAATCGCCGTACGGCGGAGCAGAGCGCCGAGCGCGGAGCGACGCGACCGACCGGTTGCGCCTGCAGCACCGCGGCATCCGCTGCCTTCGGATCCCAGGGGATGAACCAGCACTCCGCGACGCCGGTGTACCGCGCCAGCGTCCGGCGCATCTGCGTCCGGGCGTCGATGCCGAGGGTCGAGGAGCGCGTCTTGTTCACGACGACATGGATCGGCGCGGCGCCGGCCGTCGCGCGCAGGTCCGGGTAGGCCCGCACGAATCGCGCCACCCCGACCGGATCGGCCGCCACCACGGCGATCACGACGTCGGCCGCGGCCAGCGCGGCGAGCGTCGCCGCGTTTCGCCGGGGTCCGTCCAGGTCGCTGACGATCTCCTCGTCGCGCTCGAGCGGCGCCGCGATGTCGACGACGAGATCGTCCACCCACGCCCGGCCGCGGCGGAGCGCCTCGTCGACCCTCGTGGCGGTCAGCTCGGGCCAGCGTCCGGGCCGGTTGATGCCGGTGAGCACGCAGACGTCTCCGAGCGGCAGGGAGATGCGTTCGAGTTCGGCGACGGTGAGCGCCCCGCGCTCGGCCGCGCGGCACGCGGCGGCGAACCCCGGCCCCTCGTCGGGCAGGCCGGCGAGCATCGCCAGCGACGGCGCGTGGGTGTCCGCGTCGACGAGGCCGACGCGACGCCCATCGCGGGCGAGCTCCCCCGCGACCTCGATCGCGATCGTCGTGCGCCCCGGCGCGCCGTGCGGACCCCAGACGGCGATGACACGCCCCCGCGGCGGCACGGGCACGGTGCGGGCGCGCGGGGCCAGGATCTCGTGCACGGCATCTGCCGCGTCGACCGCGGTGACGCCGAACATCTCGGCGAGGCGCCTGTCGGCGACGCCGTCGCAGAGCGCGACGATGCGCACGCCGAATCGGTCGCACGCGGCCACCACGCCGGGGGTGAGCGTGCGGCGCCCGGCATCCACCGCCAGCACGTCCGCCCCGGCGAGGGCGCCCCGCACCTCGGCGGGCTCCACTCGGCGCACCTCGGCATCCGCCTCCCGGAGCCGGTCGGCGAGCGCCGCCGCGTCGGCACGGCCGGATGCCAGCACGACGTGGAGCGTCATGAGCGCGGCCCGCCGATCGGGACGATGGCAAGACTCGACCCGTCGGCGATCGCCGCGAGCGCGGCGGCGACGTCGGCGCGCTCGATCACGATCTCCACCGCCGCGCCGGCGGAGCCCATCATCGATCTCTCGCGATCGACCGAGGCCACCGTCGCCGCACCGACGAGGATGCGGGGCGTGTCGAACGTCCCGCGCTCGAGCGGAGACGCGGCCCACACCTCCACGGCCGAGCCGGTCACCACCGCCGCGGGCACCTCGCTCGCGGTGCGGACCACGATCGTCGTCGTCCGGGCGCGCGACGGCTCCCCCACGGCGTCGCGCGGGACGAGCTCGCCCGCCGCCACCGTCCGCGTGACGACCGCGCCGGGCCGCAGCGTCGCCGGCGACGCGTACGAGTCCTGCACCGCGCCGAGGGCGACCTCCACGACCCGCAGATCGCCGGCGTCGACGTCCTGGCCGGGGACGAGCGTGCTCGCCGCGGCGAAGACCGGCACCGTCTGACGCGCCGCCGCCACGACGAACCACACGCCCGCGACGGAGACGACGATCAGCGCGATGCCGAGCAGGAATCTCAGGTCGGCCCAGAACGCCCGCGGACGGGGTCGGGCAGTGACGAACTCGCTCATCCGGACATGGTGTCCGAACGCTCCGCGACCCCGCGCGGGTTATCCACAGCCCGGCGTGGGCCGGTGAGTCGCCCGCGAACGGAACGCATAATGTCCTCATGCCCGAATCGCCCCTCGACGGCGCACGCCTGCTCGCCCCCGCACAGGTGGCGGAGATGCTGCAGCTCGCCGTCGACGAGGTCATCGCGCTCGTCATCGACGGGCGGCTGCGCGGGGTCAGGGCGGGCTCGCCCCCGCGCTGGCGCGTCGACGCCGACAGCGTGGCGGAGTATCTCGACGACCAGGCCGAAGACGCCCGCCGGATGGCGCTGTGGCGGGAGTCGAACGCCGCGAGCTTCCCCGAGCTGTGGGGACGGGGCACGGTCCGAAACCCCGACTGACCGCGGCCGTCCGCGCTCAGATCAGGTCGGCGACGGCATCCAGCCGCACCGCGGCGACCGCCGCGAACGGCACGAGCCGGAAGCCGCGCACCTGGTCGGCCCGCCGCGGCGCGCCGAGGTCGTGCACGGCGAGGTCGAGGTGGTCGGCCCCGGCTCGGTCCACCGTTCCCGACAGCGCCTGACCCGACACGAGCCGCACCGTGACCGGCACCCGGCGACGCACGAGATCGCGCAGCAGGAAGCCGAGCGACATCCGCTGACCGAGCGCGCCGCCCGGACCCGCGTCGCGCACGGTGGACAGCACCTCCTCCGCGTCCAGGACGATCATCGCCACCGCGGGCAGCGGGACGATCCACACGGTCGGGCCCTCACCGGCATCCGTGCGCAACGCCGCCCAGTCGGCGCCCACCCGTCCGACGGCCCCGACGAGCACGGTCCCCTCGACGAGGTGGACGGCGCACCGCGCAGCGTCGGCGTCGGCGAGGGCGACGAGGCGGTCGCGCAACGGCACCCGCGACAGGCGCAGTCGCTCCGCCTCGGTGTCCAGGGCCGCACGCTCGGCCTCCCATTCGGAGTCGAGTTGGTCTTCCAGATCCTCGAAGAAGCGGTCCCAGCGCACGCCGCGACCCTAGGAGAGGGATGCCGCGACGCGCGGGATCTGTCCACAGGCGACCTGTCCACACGTTGGAGGATTCTCATCCACGCCTCGCGACCGCTGTGCTGTACTCGTCAGACGCCCGCCCGGGCCGACGCCGCCAGAGGAGGTACAGCATGGTCCCCACCTCCGCCGACGCTCCCCGGCCGGCGTCCAGGCTCGGGTCGGCGCTCGAGGTCGCCGACTACTTCGCCCCGCAGCGCACCGGCACCGACGCACTGCCCGAACCGGAACCGCTGCTGAAGAACCTGACGATCGGCGTCCTCGAGGTGCTCGCGGGGGTCCGCGAAGTGGACCAGCTGGCCCGGTGGTTCGGCGAAGACGCCTTCCGTGCCCTGCTCACCCGCTCCAACCTCTCCGCCCGCGCCCGCAGCGCCCGCGGGGTGCCCCCGGCCCGGCCGGTGCACCGCATCCTGTCCACCCGGTACTCCTCCCCCGCCGACGGCGTGGTCGAAGGCGTCGTCGTGGTCGCAGGACCCGCCCGCACGCGCGCCGTCGCGATGCGTCTCGAGGGCTGGGACGGACGCTGGCGCGCGACCTCGCTGGGACTGCTCTGACCGCGGCGACGGCGCCGGCCGGGGCATCCCTGCCCTACCGTTACTGGCGGTAGGAGGACAGGAAGTTGCCGAGCCGCTCGATGGCCTCGGTCAGCACACGCGCCTCGGGCAGCGTCACGATGCGGAAGTGGTCGGGCGTGGGCCAGTTGAAGCCCGTCCCCTGCACCAGCAGCACGTGCTCGGCCACGAGGAAGTCGTAGACGAACTTGGCGTCGTCGTGGATCTCGTACACCTCGGGATCCAGCCGCGGGAACGCGTACAGCGCGCCGCGCGGCTTGTGGCACTGCACACCGGGAATGGCGGTCAGGGCGTCGAAGGCGGCATCCCGCTGCTCGTGCAGGCGACCGGTGGGGGCGATCAACGCGTCGATCGACTGCACCCCGGACAGCGCCGCCTGCACGGCGTGCTGCGCCGGGACGTTGGGGCACAGTCGCGTCGAGGCCAGCAGCTGGATGCCCTCGAGGAAGCCGGCGGCGTGCTTCTTCGGACCGGTGATGACCATCCAGCCCGAACGGTAGCCGGCCACGCGATACGTCTTCGACAGCCCGTTGAAAGTCAGGCAGAGCAGGTCGGGTGCCAGTGTCGCGAGCGGGATATGAACGGCATCGTCGAAGAGGATGCGGTCGTAGATCTCGTCGCTGAGCAGCAGGAGGGAGTGCTCGCGCGCGATCTCGACGATGCCCTCCAGGACCTCACGGGAGTAGACCGCTCCGGTGGGGTTGTTGGGGTTGATCACGACGATCGCCTTCGTCGCCGGTGTCACCTTGGCCCGGATGTCGTCGAGGTCGGGCTGCCAGCCGTTCTCGTTATCGCAGAGATAGTGCACCGGGGTCCCACCGGCGAGGCTCGTCATCGCCGTCCACAGCGGATAGTCCGGCGCGGGGATCAGGACCTCGTCGCCGCTGTCGAGCAGCGCCTGCATGGTCATGGTGATCAGCTCGGACACGCCGTTTCCGAGGTAGACGTCGTCCGGGTCGAACTTCGGGAAGCCGGGCACCTGCTCGTACCGGGAGACGACGGCGCGGCGCGCCGACATGATGCCGCGACTGTCGCTGTAGCCGTGCGCGTGCGGGATCGCCTCGATCATGTCGCGCACGATCTGGTACGGCGCCTCGAACCCGAAGACCGCGGGGTTGCCCGTGTTGAGCTTCAGGATGCGGTGCCCGTCGGCCTCGAGCCGGTCGGCCTCCACCAGGGCGGCTCCACGGATCTCGTAGAGGACGTCCTTGAGCTTGGATGACTGGTCGAGGATGCGGGGACTCATCGGATCAGGATATCGCCGCCCGGGCAGGGCCAATCGACGGCCGGTGGCCCGACCCTCCCGCGCCCGATCGACCTACTTCTTCTTGCCGGCGGCGCGACGGTCGGCGCGGTTCTGCGGCGCGGGAGCGGATGCCGCGGCATCCGTCCGCTGTCCGAACGCCCCGCGCGGGGCCTCGGCGGCGGGCTGCGCCGGAGCCTGCGCAGCGGACTGCTGACGGACCTTGTTGGTCGCCGCCTGCTGCACCTGCCCGCGCTCGTTGCGCACCTCGACCTCGCCCGCGTCGTTCGCCGCGGTGTACTGGAGCTTCTGGGCCTCGACGGCGGGCGCCGCCTGCAGTCCCTTCGCCTCGACCTCACCGTCCCCCGACGCGCGCACCTCGACCTCGAGGTTGTAGAGGAAGCCGACCGACTCCTCCTTGATCTGGCCCATCATCGACTGGAACATCTGGTAGCCCTCGCGCTGATACTCGATCAGCGGGTCGCGCTGGGCCATCGCCCGCAGGCCGATGCCGTCCTTGAGGTAGTCCATCTCGTACAGGTGGTCGCGCCAACGACGGTCCAGCACCTGCAGCACGACACGGCGCTCGAGCTCGCGCATCGCGGCCTCGCCCAGCTTGTCCTCGCGCGCGGCGTAGGCGATCTTGGCGTCGGAGAGGATCTCGCGCTTGAGCACCTCCGGCGTCACCCGGCCCTTGCTGCCGCTCTCGGCGACGACCTCGTCGATCGTGACGGAGACGGGGTAGAGCGTCTTCAGCTCGGTCCAGAGGGCGTCGAAGTCCCAGCTCTCGTTGTGGCCGCTGCCGGTGTGGTCGTCGATGATCGCGCCGATCGCGTCCTCGATGAAGTGGTGCACGCGGTCGGAGAGGTCGTCGCCCTCGAGCATCTGCCGGCGGTCGGCGTAGATGGCCTCGCGCTGGCGGTTGAGGACGTCGTCGTACTTCAGCACATTCTTGCGGATCTCCGCGTTGCGCGCCTCGACCTGCGACTGCGCGCTCTTGATCGCGCGAGAGACCATGGTCGACTCGATCGCCACGTCGTCGGGGAAGTTCGTCCGGGCGAGGATCGCCTCGGCGGCTCCCGACTGGAAGAGGCGCATGAGGTCGTCGGTCAGCGAGAGGTAGAAGCGGCTCTCGCCGGGGTCGCCCTGTCGACCGGAACGGCCGCGCAGCTGGTTGTCGATGCGGCGCGACTCGTGCCGCTCGGTGCCGAGCACGTAGAGCCCGCCGGCCTCGACGACCTTCGCCGCCTCCTCGGCCACGACGTCGCGCATCGCGGTGTAGGTCTCGCTCCACGCGGCGTCGTACTCGTCGGGGGTCTCGACGGGGTCCAGCCCCTTCGCCTTGACCTCCTGCACGGCGAGGAACTCGGCGTTGCCGCCGAGCATGATGTCGGTGCCGCGGCCGGCCATGTTGGTGGCCACGGTCACGGCCCCCAGGCGCCCGGCGCGGGCGACGATCTCGGCCTCGCGCGCGTGGTTCTTCGCGTTGAGGACCTCGTGCTTGATGCCCTTCTTGGCCAGCAGCCGCGAGAGGTACTCGCTCTTCTCGACGCTGACCGTGCCGACGAGCACCGGCTGCCCGGTCTCGTGGCGACGCGCGATGTCCTCCACGACCTGGGCGAACTTCGCCTGCTCGTTCTTGTAGACGAGGTCGGGCTGGTCCTTGCGGATCATCGGCTTGTTGGTCGGGATGGGCACGACGCCGAGCTTGTACGTCGACATGAACTCGGCCGCCTCGGTCTCGGCGGTACCGGTCATGCCGGCCAGCTTCTCGTAGAGGCGGAAGTAGTTCTGCAGCGTGACGGTCGCGAGCGTCTGGTTCTCGGCCTTGACCGGGACGCTCTCCTTGGCCTCGATGGCTTGGTGGATGCCCTCGTTGTAGCGGCGTCCGACGAGGATGCGCCCCGTGTGCTCGTCGACGATCATCACCTCGTCGTTCATGACGACGTAGTCGGTGTCGCGCTTGAACAGCGCGAGCGCCTTGATCGAGTTGTTCAGGAACGAGATGAGCGGGGTGTTGGCCGACTCGTACAGGTTGTCGATGCCGAGGTAGTCCTCGACCTTCTCGATGCCGGGCTCGAGCACGCCGATCGTGCGCTTCTTCTCGTCGACCTCGTAGTCGACGCCGGCCTCGAGCGTCTTCGCGATCTTCGCGAACTCGACGAACCAGCGGTTCGCCTCCCCCGACGACGGTCCCGAGATGATGAGCGGCGTGCGCGCCTCGTCGATGAGGATGGAGTCGACCTCGTCGACGATCGCGAAGAAGTGGCCGCGCTGGACGAGATCCTGCTTCTGCCACGCCATGTTGTCGCGCAGGTAGTCGAATCCGAACTCGTTGTTCGTGCCGTACGTGATGTCGGCGTTGTACTGCTCGCGGCGCACCTCGGGCGTCTGGCCCGCGATGATCGTGCCGGTCGTCATGCCGAGGGCACGGTAGACGCGCCCCATCAGCTCGGACTGGTACGACGCGAGGAAGTCGTTCACGGTGATGACGTGCACGCCCTTGCCGGCGATCGCGTTGAGGTACACGGCGAAGGTCGCGGTCAGGGTCTTGCCCTCACCGGTCTTCATCTCGGCGATGTTGCCGAGATGAAGCGCCGCTCCACCCATGATCTGCACGTCGTACGGACGCTGTCCGAGCGTGCGCTTGGCCGCCTCCCGGACGGCCGCGAACGCCTCCGGCATGAGCTTGTCGAGGCTCTCGCCCGCCTCGTGCCGGGCACGCAGTTCGGCCGTCTCGCCGCGCAGTTCCTCGTCGGTGAGCTGTGCGTAGTCCTCTTCGAGGGCCCCGACCGCTTTCACGACCTGCTGAAGCCGCCGCAGGATGCGTCCTTCGCCGGCGCGGAGCAGTTTCTCGAGAGGGTTGGCCACGGAGCATCTCCATCTATCGTGTGCGGGTGACGCGCGACGCCACCGGAGCCGCGCACGGGGGCACGGCATACGGGGCCATGTTACCTGGCTGTGACTTTGCTTACCTGCGCGAGTCCTCGAAAGGGCACGCATAGGATCGTGGCATGGCGGGATTCTGGGGCGCACGCAAGCAGGAGCGGCAGCAGAAGGCCGCGGAGGACGCCGAACTCGGCCGCCGCGCCGACGCCGCCCTCGTCTCGATCGACGAGCGGCTGCGTACGACCGAGGACGAACTCGTGTTCGCCGAGATCGAACTCGGCCGCGAGGCGACCTCGGGTCTGCGCGATGCCCTGGCTGCCGTCCGCAGCCACATGGGCGAGGCCTTCCAGCTCAATCAGCTCAACCACGACCACATCCCCGACACGGCGGAGGAGCTGCGCACCCGCAACGCGCGCATCATCCAGCTGTGCGACTGGGCCGAGGATCTGCTGGACGACCGGCTGCAGGCGCTCGCCGAGCCGGTGGAGCGCGCCCGGCGGGCTCCCGAGATCATCGACGGCATCCGCGCCGACGTCGCGCGCGGCGAGCAGCGCCTCGCCCGGGCCGAGGCGACCCTCGACCGCGTGCGCGCACGCTACTCCCCCGACGCGGTGCGCCGCATCGAGAAGAACGCCGCGGAGGCCGCGCAGCTGTTCGCGTTCGCCACCCACGGGGCCGACGTGTCGACGGCGCGACGCGAGTCGGGTCAGCGCGAACAGGCGAACCTCGCCCTGGAGACCGCGATGGAGGCCGTGCGACGCGGGACCACGCTGCTGGACGCCGTCGACGCGTTCGAGGTCGAGGCCCTGCGTGCGGAGTCGACGCTCGACGCGATCGTGGAGGACTCGCGCGACGACCTCGTCGTCGCCCGCGACCTCGCGCACGTCCCCGCCGTCGCGGCGGCGATGTCGACCCTCGAGAAGGAGCTGATGGCCCTCACCCCGGCCGGCGGCCTCCCCGATCCCTTCGGCGAGC
>NZ_JBXAFF010000037.1:0-26860 GCF_058792815.1 Microbacterium sp. MPR-TSA4 | reverse complement strand
CTCCCGCCCACCTCCCGGTCGTCGAGCGAGGCGCGCAGCGCCGAGTCGAAGCGCCCTACCGCGCCCCTCCGCCCCCGGTCGTCGAGCGAGGCGCGCAGCGCCGAGTCGAAGCGCCCTACCCCAGTGCGTCGACGACGGCCGCGCGGCGCTGAGGGGTCACGTGTGACGCGGCATCCCACACCTTCGTCGTCCGATCGGCGCCGAAAGCCGGCCAGCCGGGATCACCCGTCGTGATGAACGCCACCCACGCGCGGTGCATGTCGCGGGCGAGGTCGGCGGGTGCGTCGTCGCCCGCCAGTCTCACGGCCTGGTCGGTCGTCAGGGTGTCGAAGACGAAGCCGAGTTCCAACGCGTGCGCGGCGCGGAGGTCTCGCACCGGGCTCTCCCAGGCGAACTCGTAGACGTAGGTCGGGGCGGTCCGCGCCCGTGCGACGCGCGTCGCGGGGCCGCGCAGGAGGCGGTCGGTGAGCAGCTGCCCGAGGACCTCGCCGGCGCTCGCGTCGGGCATCGCGGCCCGCACGGCCCGGGCGGCGCGTTCGGGGGTGCGCAGGGCGCGGCGGGCGAGCCACGACTTCACGCCGCCGATGTCGGCGATGGCGTCGGGCGTCAGCCAGAGGCGGTACTCGTCGGTGTTGGTGCCGATCAGGAGCGGTATCCCGAGGCTGGGCAGCGCGTCGACCGGCGACGCGGGAAGGGTCTCCGGGTCGAGCGCGAGCGTGAAGCCGGGTGCGCCTCGCAACGGGGACGAGCCGGCGGCGATCTGCGATCGCGCCCGCAGGAGCTCGGCCGTCGTCCGGGCCGCGAACGCCTCGCGCGTCGCCGGGATGCCGAGGCGGCGCGCGATCGCATCCGACGCGCGGCGCGCCTTCTGCAGGGGTGCCGCGTCGAGCGGCCCGGACTGGATGATCGCGCCGGCGACCAGGGCGCGCGATGCCGGGCGCGACAGGAGTGCGGCCACCAGCGCCCCACCGGCGGACTCTCCCATCAGCGTGATGCGGGCGGGGTCGCCGCCGAAGGCGCCGATCTCGGCGTGCACACACTCCAGCGCCCGCGCCACGTCGAGCAGTCCGAGGTTCGTCGGCGCCCCGTCGAGCACGCTGAACCCCTCGACGCCGAGGCGATAGTTGACCGACACGAACACGACCCCGTCGCGGGCGAAGCCGGTCCCGTCGTAGGTGGGCTCGGCCGCGGCCCCGCGCTCGAGGGCGCCGCCGTGGATCCAGAGGACGACGGGGGCGGCGGATGCCGCGGCATCCGCCGGGGTCCACACGTTGGCGGTGAGGATGTCGTCGCCCTCGATCGCCGGGCAGCTGAGGAGCTCGCCGATCGCGCCTGCGTAGGGCGCCTGCGGCGCCGTCGCGCCGAACCGCGTCGCGTCGCGCACGCCCGACCAGGCCGCCGGCGGGGCGGGCGCGCGGAAGCGGCGTCCGCCCACGGGTGCCGCCGCATACGGGATGCCGAGGAAGCGGCCGATCCCGTCGGTCAGGCTGCCGCGAACGGTGCCGGTGGATGTCGTGACCTCGAGGGCGACGGGCTGCTCCATGGCCTCACCCTATTGACCCCCGTCGGCGGGATGTCGGCGGGGTGAGGGCGGTGGTGGGGTGAGCCGCACTGTCCTCGTCGTCAGAGGCGCGTGATGGTGACCGTCGGAGGTCTGCTGGTGACGAGGGTGCGACGACCGGTCTGAGCGGACTCGACGATGGCGTCCATGACCTCCAACACATGCGCCGCCACTTCCAGCGACGCGCGATGGGGCACACCGGCGCGCACGGACCGGACGAGGTCGACGATGCCGATCCCGCGCCCGGCTCTTCCGGCCGGCGCATCGATCTGCTCCGAGCGATCGTCGCTGCGCACGCCGATCACGCCGCCGAAGGCATCGGGGTCGGGCACGGAGATTTCCCCTCGCTCGCCTTCGACGGTCAGGATCGCACGGCTGACGACGGTGTCGAAGGTGAAGTACGCGACCGCTTCTGCACCGGCCGCGAATCGGAGCACGGCTCGCACGGCGGTCGGCACTTCGGCCTCGATTCTCGCGCCGGCGTGCGGGCCGGTCGCGACGACGCGAGGGCGGTGGGAGAGAGTCGTCGATCCGACGACGGACTCGACAGCGCCGAGGAACGGCACCAGCGCAGTGAGGTAGTAGACGCCCATGTCGTGCAGGGGACCGGCGCCGCGTCGGTAGAGGAAGGCCGGGTTGGGATGCCAGCTCTCCGGCCCGGGCTTCTGCATCACCGCCACCGCACCGGTGAGCGCACCCACTCGCCCGGCATGCGCGAGGCGGAGGGCACCGTCGACCCCGGGGCCGAGGAAGGTGTCGGGTGCCACACCCACGCGCCGATCCCGGGCCGCGGCGAGGCGTGCAAGCGCGTCCACCCCCTCTCGATCCAGGGCGACGGGCTTCTCGCTCCAGACGTGCTTGCCGGCGTCAAGGATCGCGAGCGACACGTCCACATGGGCATCGGGCGGGGTCAGGTTGACGACGAGATCGATGCTGTCGTCGCCGAGCAGCTGCTCGATCGAGCCGGAATCGCGGATCCCGTGGCGGGGCGCCGCGAAGGCGGCCCGCTGGGGATCTCGGCTCGCCAGCATCGCGACTTCCACTTCGGGGTGGTCGCGCAGGGTGCTGATGTACTGCGCGCTGATGCTGCCCGGACCGATGATGCCGATCCGTGCGCGCGACCGCTGCTCGCCGTTCACTTCAACCCCGTCGTCGCCACGCTCTGGATGAAGAAGCGCTGGAAGAAGAGGAAGACGACGAGCACCGGGATGAGAACGACCATCGCGCCTGCCAACAGCACGCCGAACTCCGTGGTGTTGCCGGTCTGAGTGGCCACCGCCAATCCGACGGGAAGCGTGTACGTGGACGACGACTGCGCGACCAGGAGCGGCCAGAGGAAGTAGTTCCACGAGTACATGAACGTCAGGATGCCGACGGTCGCCAGCGCCGGGCCCACGATGGGAAGGAAGATCGTGAAGAAGATCCGGAACTCCCCGGCCCCTTCCAGCCGTGCCGCTTCCAGCAGTTCCTCCGGCACAGCGGTGGCGAACTGACGCATGATGAAGACGGCGATGGGCATCACCAAGACGGGAATGATGATCGCCGCGAGCGTGTCGATGAGTTTCAGCTGGACGATGATCAAGAACTGCGGGACGAAGATTGCGACGTACGGCACGGTCATCGCGCCGATGACGGCGACGAACACGGCCTTACGCCCCCGGAACGACAGCTTGGCCAGAGCGTAGCCGGCCATGGAGCTGAACACGAGATTGCCCGCGACGGCGGCGATCGACACGATGAGGCTGTTCATGAGGTACCCGCCGAAGCCGCGCTCGGTGAAGAGCACGACGTAGTTCTGCAGGTAGGCGAAGCTCGCCGGGAACCAGGCCCCCGGGTTCGCCAGGAACTCTCCTTGTGTTTTGAAGGATCCGGCGAACACCCAGAGGAAGGGGAGCAGCATCATCGCCACGACGACGACGAGCAGGACGTACATGGAGCCCGCACGCAGGGCGGTCGATGTTTTCAATGTTTGGGCCTCAGCAGTCGGAACTGGATGACGGCGATCACGCCGACGAGTGCGAGCAGAAGGAACGAGCCGGCCATGGATGCGGCGATGTCGCCGAAGCCGAACTTCTCGTAGACCCACAACGCGAGCGACTGGGTGGAGCCCAGCGGTCCGCCGCGCGTCACGAGGTACGGCTCGTCGAAGATGTTCAGGAACGACACGGTGGTCAAGATCGCGACGAGCAGCGTGGTGGGCCGCAGCAACGGGATCGTGATCCGCAGGGTGCGTCCCCAGAACCCGGCTCCGTCCAGCGACGCGGCCTCGTTGATCTCGGTCGAGATCCCCTGCAGGCCGGCGAGGAAGAAGATCATTGCGGTGCCGATGTTGCGCCACACTCCGAGCGAAGCAACGGTGGGCACGGCCCAGAACGGATCGCCCAACCAGTTCGGTCCGTCGATGCCGATGGAGGCGAGGGCGCCGTTGACGGGGCCGCCGATCGTGAAGGCGTACTGCCAGATCACTGCCGCCGCCACGATGTTCGTGATGACGGGCAGATAGATGGCCGCGCGGAAGAACGAGCGGAGCCGGCGGATGCCTTCGTTCAGCACGAGCGCCAGCAGAAACGCGATCACGATCGTGCTCGGGACGGAGATCCCGACGAACAGCAGTGTGTTGAAGGCGGCGCGCAGGAACGTCGGATCCGTCAGCACGTCGCCGAAGGTCTGAAAGCCGACGAGGTTCACCCCGAGCGGATCGCGCAGGTCGGACGGCCCGATGTCGGTGAACCCCAGGATCAGGGCGATGGCGGCCGGCAGCGCGGTGAACGTCGCGAGGATGAGGACGAGCGGGCTGACGAACAGCCACCCGATCCTGTTCGCGTGTCGCTCCCGCGGCGTTGCGTGGATGGTCGACATGGCTCAGTGCGTCCCCGTGCCGATCTGTTCCGCCTGCTGCTGCGCCTCATCGAGGGCCTGCTGCGCCGTCGCCTGGCCGCGGGCGACCCGCTCCATCTGCTTGCCGATGATCGCGCCGACCTGGGCCCAGGTCGATACGGGCGGGACGCCGACGCCGATCTGCATCCCCTCCTTCACCGGAACGAGCAGTGCGTCGTCGGCGATTGCGGGGTCGTCCCAGGCCGAGACCACCGCAGGGAGATTGCCCGAGGCTGCGTACCAGGCGAGCTGAGTCTCAGGTTCCGCCATCCAGCGGACGAACTTCCATGCGGCGACGGGGTTCTTCGCATCCTTCAGGACGGCGAGCGTCGAACTGCCGACGGTCGCGGACTGCCCCTTGGGTCCCGCGGGCGGAAGGACCGCGCCGATGTGGGCCTTCGACCAGCCCTCGCCGTTCGCCTGATCCAGCCAGGAGGTCAGCCACGGTCCGTTGTTCGTGGAGGCGACCTTGCCCGAGGTCAAGAAGGGCACCACGTCGAGGAACTGAGGCTCGTCCGCGGAGGCGTATCCCTCCGCGAACAGGGTGCCCCAGAACGAGAGAGCTTCGACGTTGGCGGGCTCGTTGATCGTCCAGGTGCTCAAGTCCGAGCTGATGAGGCTGCCGCCGTTGCCGACGATGAAGTCGTTCAACTGCTGGGGGGAGTACTGGTCCCAGGAGATGCCGAGTCCGAGCCCGTGCTCGGCCAGGCCGGCATTCTGGAGTGCGGCGGCGAAGGTCTTCATGTCCTCCCAGGTCAATGGCGGCTCGACGCCGGCCTGCTGCGCGAGGTCGGAGCGGTAGTAGAACACCTGCGAGTACGCGTACCACGGCACGGCGTACGACTCCCCGTTCACGACGGTGGGCTCGTACGACGCGGGGAAGAAGACGGACGAGTCGACGAGGCCTGTGGGAACAGGGGCGATGCCCCCGGTGGTGAAGATCGTCGACTGCGTCTGAGAGTAGAGGTTGATCACGTCCGGGACCGATCCGGAAGCGATGGCGGCGGTGATCTTCGCATCGAAGGCCGTGTTGGCGGGGAGGGAGGTCACGGTGACGGTGACGTCCGGGTTCTCCGCCTCGAACGACTTCACGAACTCCGTCAGCGCGCCGCCCTCTCCGGCTTGTGCCCAGATCTCGACGGTTCCGGTGGCGGGGGTGTCATCGATCGAGAGGGAGGCAGCGGACGACGCGCCCGCGTCGTCCCCCCCCCCCCCCCCCCCCCCCCCCCCCCCCCCCCCCCCCCCCCCCCCCCCCCCACGACCGCAGCCGGCGAGGACGAGGGAGAAGACGAGGACCGGCGCGGCGCCGAGCAGCGCGCGGCGCGAGCGGGGGTGAGCGGTGAGAGGCATGAGGTGACGGGTTCCTTTCGGGCAGGGAAGAACCGCAGTGCCGTCGCCCGTCGCCTCGTCGCTGACATCGAGGAGGACCCCGAGATGCACGGGTTTCGTACATCGCTGCAGCGGTCGGTGAGCATCGTGAGCTCCGTGCGAAGCGGGGGCTCGACGCAGACCATCGAAGGGAGGACGATCCGCGGCGGGCACGCGGTGGTTTCTGGTGTGGCGTGGAAAGCCAAGACTCGTTAACCGCGGTCGCAGGAGCCTGCGCGTCGGGGCCGGAGGTGCCGGCCAGCTCGCTGACATCGAACGCCAGGTGCGGCGTCCTCCGCCTCGATCTGATCGAGTGATCGAGGTTGAGTTCAGAGTGTAGGAACTCGGCTGTGCGTGCACAAGTGTTTTTTTTCCGGATGTCGATCGTGCCGCTCCGCTGGACTTGCGGGACCGGTGCTGGGCGGTGCTAGTGTGCTCACCGAGCAGCGAAAAGACGACATGCGGTGCCTTCCGTAAACGCGATATTTCACTCCCGCTCGAAGTGATCAATCGCGAAAGGAATGGCACTCTTGCATACCCTCGATGCGTCCGCTGTGACGCGCGCGACCGACGATGCCCGCGCCCACTGGGCCGCGGACGCGGTCATCTATCAGGTCTATCCGCGTTCGTTCGCCGATGCGACGGGCGACGGCGTGGGCGACCTTCCTGGCATCATCCAGCGACTTCCGCAGCTGTCCGAGCTCGGTGTGGACGCCATCTGGCTGTCGCCCTTCTACACGTCCCCGATGAACGACGGCGGCTATGACGTCGCGGACTACTGCGATGTGGATCCGCTGTTCGGCACGATGGCGGATTTCCGCAGGTTGGCCGATGCTGCTCACTCCCTCGGGCTCCGCGTCGTCGTCGACATCGTTCCGAATCACACCTCAGATGAGCATCCATGGTTCCAGGCGGCACTCCGGACGGCGCCCGGTTCCCCGGAACGGTCGCGATACGTGTTCGCCGAAGGGCGCGGGGACGACGGCGACCTGCCGCCGAACAACTGGCAGTCTGCGTTCGGCGGCCCGGCCTGGACGCGCACGAAGGACGCCTCGGGTGCGCCGGGGCAGTGGTACCTCCACACCTTCGACGCGTCGCAGCCCGACCTCGACTGGTCCGACCCGTGGGTTGCCGATCGGTTCGACGAGATCCTGCGTTGGTGGATCGACGCGGGCGTGGATGGATTCCGCGTGGACGTCGCTGCGGGACTCATCAAGGACCCGGCGCTGCCCGATTTCCACCCCGAAGGACCGGAGCTGTTCGGGGTGGCGCCGTTTCGTGGTCAGCCGGGCGTCCACGATGTCTTCCGACGCTGGCGCCGCACCGTCGACAGTGCAGAGCGGCCGGTGATCCTGTGCGGTGAGGTCTGGATCGAGCCGGCGCGACTGCTCGCAGACTGGGTGCGCCCCGACGAGATGCACCAAGTCTTCAATTTCGCCTTCCTGAACGTCGGCTGGGACGCCGACGAGCTTCGGGAGGTGATCGCGGGCACGCTCGCCGACATGGACAGCGTGGGCGCTGCCCCGACGTGGGTGCTGTCCAACCACGACTACGTACGGCACGGCTCTCGCCTGGCGGTGGCCCCGCAGCGCCCGGCGATGATCGGTCGGGCACCCCAGGATCCGGTGCCCGACCCCGACCGGGCCGATGCCATCGCTCGCGCGGCATCCCTGCTCATGCTTGCGCTCCCCGGCGCGGCCTATCTCTATCAGGGGGAGGAGCTCGGGCTCCCGGAAGTCATCGACATCCCCGATGCGGAGCGGGTCGATCCCACCTGGGAGGGGAGCGGACGCACGCTCCTCGGGCGAGATGGGTCTCGCGTGCCCATTCCCTGGGAACGAGACGGGCGCAGCTTCGGGTTCAGCTCCACCGGCGCATCGTGGCTGCCGCAGCCGCGCGACTGGGGCGCCCTCTCGTGGGAGGCGCAACGCGGTGACTCCGCATCGACGCTGGAACTCTACCGCGCCGCGCTCACGCTTCGACGTGAGCTCGCCCTCGGACGTCGGACGGCTACGGATGTCGCCGTCTCCGGAGGGGTTCTGTCCTTCACGGTCGGCGACGTCCGGTGCACCACGAACCTCTCGGCCGCCGCTGCTGACCTGCCGCGGGGCGAGATCCTGCTGCGCAGCTCGCGGTCCGATGACGCCTTCCTGCGTGCCGACGAGACCGTCTGGACGCGCATCGGAGCGGAGCGATGAGCCGTCCCTTTGGAGACCTGTTCGCGGTCGAGCTCCCCGAGTGGCTGCGCGCTCGCCGCGCGCAGCTTCCCGACTCCTTCGACGATCTCGACGACCTCGTCGGGGCGCTGAACGAGCTCGCCGCAACGAACGTCGCCGAGGGAACCGGTGGGCCGTTCGCCGCCGCCGTGATCGAGACCGACACCGGCCGTCTGGTCTCCGTCGGCGTGAACCTGGTGTTGTCCTCCCAGCTGTCGCTCGCGCACGCGGAGATGGTCGCCCTCGGCTTCGCGCACGCGCGAGTCGGATCGTGGGACCTCTCGGAGACGGGGAAGTCGCACACCCTGGTCGTGAACGCGCAGCCGTGCGCGATGTGCTGCGGAGCAGTCGTCTGGTCCGGCGTGAAGGCATTGGACTTCTCGGTTTTCGGAGCCGAGGTCGAAGCGCTGACAGGGTTCGACGAAGGGCCGGTCGCGTTGGACTGGCGTGGACAGCTCGAAGCGCGCGGCATTCGTGTGACCGTCGGGCGTCTCGCCGACGACGCCCGACGGGTGCTCGGAGACTTCGGCGCCAAGGCCCGACGTGGGCAGATCACGCTCTACAACGCACGCTCATCCGGCTGAGCGCCGCGGGGCGGTCGACCGAGGCGTCAGATGGTCGCCGCGGGCTGGTCGGGAGTCTGCTGTGCAGCGCGCAGGCTTTCGACCAGCGGCTGATGAACGGGGTTCATGAAGATCACCGGGATGCTGCGGCTCATACTGAACAGATAGCTGTCAGCGGTGACAGCCGAGGTGAAGCGGACCGTGATGTCGGGGTGCTCCGTCATCAGACGGGCCACCCGCTCGGCGACGCGTTCGGCCATGGGGCACTTTCCGGGTGGGGGTAAGAAGGATATCAGTCGGGCGCCGCCCGTCTCGGAGGGGGCACGCACCCGCGCGGGCGGGCCCTCGCCGCGGGCCGATCGGAGTGACCGCTCGTGACACGATCGGTGCATGGCATTCGTGATCCGAGAGCCTCAGCCCGCGGATGCCGCGGCCATCGCCGAGCTCCACGTCGCCACGTGGAAGGAGGCCTACGCGCATCTGCTGCCCGACGGCTACTTCTCGGCGGAGTACGTCGACAGGCGGCACCGGATGTGGCGTCAGGTGCTGGCGGAGCGGCGGGATGGCATGGTCATCCGTGTGGCCGAGGTCGGTGAAGACATCGTCGGGTTCGCGTGGGTCGGCCCCGGCGAGGGTCTGGACGGCGAGGAGCCGCCTCGGGACCGCCTGCTCTACGCGATCTATGTGCTGGCATCGCAGCACGGGACGGGTGTCGGGCAGGCGCTCCTGGACGAGACGCTCGGGACCGCGCCCGCCATGCTGTGGGTCGCGAAGGAGAATCCCCGCGCGACGGCGTTCTACCTGCGCAACGGCTTCCGCTTCGACGGGACGGAGCAGCGCGACCCGCACGCCCCGCTGATCACAGATGCGCGCATGGTGAGATAGCGAGCACCTCAGCGCGCGCGGCGCTCGCAGAGGATGGCGCCGACGTCGCGCCGGCCTCGCTCGGTTCGCCGGTGCGTCTCGATGACGTCGAATCCGGCGGCGTGGAGCACCTTGATCAGCGCGCCTGCGGGCCAGCGGTACGCGCGAACGACGGCATGGTCGAACGGCTCGACCTGGGCGCCGTCGAAGTAGCCGAGCAGCAGGGCGCCGCTGGGCCGCAGCACTCGCGCGAACTCGAGCAGCGGGATGCTGATCCGGGACGGCTCGTGATGAATCGTCGAGAACCAGGACAGGATGCCGCCGAAGGCGTCGTCGGGTTCGTCGATCGCGTCGATGCTCCCCGTGTCGAACCTGGCAGACGGGTAGCGCGTTCGAGCTCTGTCGAGGAACTCCGGGACGATATCGATGCCCTGCACTTCGACACCGCGACGGTGGAGGCAGTCGGTCCAATGACCCGGTCCGGATCCTGCGTCGAGAACGCGGCCGGAGACCTTGCTCGCCCACGTGTCGACCAGTTTTCTGTCGCTCGGATGCACCGCATCCATGGTCCCGAGAGCATCGGAGTACTCGGCGGCACGTGCGGCATACGCGGCTTGCACATCGGTCACCCGAAGAGGCTATCGATGGGGCCACGGCGGTCGACTCGGCGCCCGAAATTCGGGGCCGACCGTCCCCCGCCGACGAAGGCGCGACCGAATCGGTATGCCTCCGGGGCGTTTCGACTCGCTGCGCTCGCTCGACGACCGGGGCGGAGCCTCCAGTCTCATGATTCCGCGGGAGTCGTCATGGATAGTCGTGACTGGTTGAGCGCGATGTCAGCGGCGATACTGGCACGGGACCGGCGCGGGATAATCACCGGCGCTGCCTATTCCCAGACCGTGAACGTCACTTCCGCCGCTGCCGTGTCGAAATACACAACTTGCAAGGCCACGTATCGACCGCTCTGAAGTCGGAGACAAACGTTCGGTTCCTTGAGGAGGTGGACTTCGATCGATGAAGTCATGGCATACCCGGTTTCCGCAGCGCAGGTCTCATACATAGCCGCGCCTGACGTGAGTGTGAGCGACGACACTCCATAGGAGAATCGAAGTTCGTCGCCATCGAATCGCACCGTGTCGCTCCAGGCGTTGGTGACCCCGGCTCCGAAGTTCGGTGCGATGGAGTTTAGATCGATGGTGTCTCCGTTCTCCGCCAACGTAACGGTATGCGTGGCACGGATCTTGTGAGCATCTTTCGGGTCGACGGCGTACGGCGCGGAGGCGCGCAGCGTCTGGTTCTCGTCCCGAAGCGCCGCGATCGTTTCATCTCGGGCGGCTACCTCGGCGTTTGCAGTGATGAGTTGCAGTTCGAGTTCTTCTTTCGCGGAGATCAGTGCCGCCCGATCGGAAGTGAGCGTCGCGTTGTCTTGCGCAAGAATCGTAGTCGTGAAGCCAAGAACTCCTGTGACAATACCCAGTACGGCGCCGATGGCTGCCAGGATCGCGGTCGCGCGTTCAAAGCGGAGGCTCTGAAGATTGATGTGGCCGGACTTGATCTGACTTCTTGAGTTCAAACGTCACATGCTGTCAGCGGGATAGCGGAACTGTGTGCATCCTGCGAACGCTCAAGGTAGGGCTCGGCCTCGCCCAGCGGGCAGCAGTCGAGATCGCACGGGTGCCGTTCGCCAAGGTCGCGCAGTTCTGGCGACGAGGCGCCGTGCATTCCCACGCGATCATTCGATTCGACGGTGTTAGCCTGGATGAAGAGTTCCCACCCGTTCCGCGCAAGGCGACGGAGGTGCATCTGAGTGCCGCTATCCGATCAGCGGCACGTCTTGTCGCCTGCACCTCGCTGCCGCTGCGCGAGACGTTCGAGGGCATCGGAAGCAGTGGGGCTGGAGAGGTCCTTCGTGAGACGCTGATCTCGGCCGCCTGAGCCGTCGTGATCAGGCCCTAGCGCTCCGCGTCGATCGCTCCGAGCTTTGCGAAAGCTGTTCTGGCTAGAGGTTATGAGGAGCGCGGGCGCTCGGCGAGAACGGCGGGGAGTGACGTCGTGTGCTCGACCCATTCGCCCGCGGTTGGCGAGATCCATTGCGCCAGGTCCAGGGCGAGTTCCAAATCGCGTCGGAGGTCACGTTGATGGATGGGTTCATGATGGGCGGCGCGGTTCCTAACGAAGTTGAGCTGCTGCATCCGGAACGCGACGTCGCGCTGCCTGGTGCGAAGGTCGGGATGTCCGTGAGTGAACGCGGCGTGCGTCGAAGGTACCCAAAGTGAGGTCAGATAGCGCGATTCGACCAGGTACCGCCAGAACCCCAGCGAAAGCTCGGCGATGACGCGCCCATGAACTTCCGGCCGGCGTCCCCGGCGGGTCGCTCGATCCCTGGCATGCTGAATGTCGTTACGTCCTTGCTGATCGACCGGCACGACGTCAAGCCAAGACGGGTGGCCGTGCTTGCGGGTCGCCCAACTTCGCAACTGCGTGTCGAGGGAGTTACGGGCGATCACTTCGACCATCGAGGTGAGCTCCATCACGCTCGCAGCTGCGCGCATGTTCCACTCGTAGAGAGCGGAGGCGGCTGCGGTGCCGCCGGCAGTTGCTCGGGAGTACGATCCCAGCCGCTCGGCAGTCACAAACGGGAGGAGCGTTTCGTATTCCTCGGCGCTCAGGACGGCTCGGTCGGTTGACATTCAGGATCCTGATCGTATGCTTGAACACGAAGACCCCGGAACGATCACTGGCTCAGCCACATCGCCGGGGTTTCGTCTTGCCAGTACCCGAGTAGGCTCCCGACCCTGCGGGCACTTCGTGTGACGACGTCATCGGGAGCCTACTCGGGTACTGGGGGCGAAATCGTCCGCCACGCGGGGCATCGTCGCAGCTCTAGGCAGATCGGAAGGTGCCGATGTGTCGGGTCCGCTGCGTCGAAAGTGGCCGTAGCCGGCACACAACCTGCACAACGTCTCCGAAGAGCCCGTTTCCTCGTGCTCTTACCAACCGGGGGGCGTTTCGACTCGCTTCGCTCGCTCAATGACCGGGGCGGAGCCGACCGTCGCGCTGGGAAACCGCCCCCCACCCGGGAAAAGCAAAACCCCCGCCATGTAGAAGCTAGGCGAGGGTTTCTGGGACCGTTGTAACGACGGTCCGTGTGGCTCCGACGGGCGTCGATCCCGTGACCTCACGATTTTCAGTCGTGCGCTCTACCAACTGAGCTACAGAGCCGCGCGGCACGCGCTGTACTGAACCTGCCGCGTCCTACGCGAAGGGCCCTCGATCTCGAAAGAAAAGGGCCCGTCGCTCGGAGCGACCCTGACGGGACTTGAACCCGCGACCTCCGCCGTGACAGGGCGGCACGCTAACCAACTGCGCTACAGGGCCATACGTATTCAGTTGTGTGTCGGAGAGTGACCCCAACGGGATTCGAACCCGTGCTACCGCCGTGAAAGGGCGGCGTCCTAGGCCGCTAAACGATGGGGCCGAGCGAACCCGAGGGCTCTTTCTTACCGACGCTCAAGCATACGAGATCCCTCCCCAAATCGGAAATCGAGGGCGTGGGATGCCGTGGCGCGCCCCCTCCGCGGGGGAGGATGGCGGCATCCGCATCCGTCGTGCGCAGGCAGGTCAACGCTGGTCGCGGCCGGATTCGCTCCCCTCGGGGCGTCGAAGAAACCCTTGGGCGAATGTGACGAATGTTGTTAGTGTGACGTGTGTTGCCATCGCAGGATGGCGGGGGTCGACGCGCGTGAATGACGGAGGTTCGAGGTGAAGACCGAGAAGGCCGCTTCGGCGGAGGACTGCGGGTGCGCGCCGACCGCGAAGGAACTGACGACCCTCCGGGGCCCCCTGAGCCGCCGCACGGCGCTCGGACTGGCGGGCCTGGGCGTTCTCAGCCTCGGCGCCGTGAGCGCTCTCGGACTGAGGTTCAGCCCGTCGGCGTTCGCCGCCGACTACCCCTCGTGGGACGACGTCCAGAACGCCAAGAACAACGAAGCCGCGAAGGCGGCCGAGGTCTCCCGCATCCAGGACCTCATCGCCGCACTGCAGGCCGACGTCGCCGCGAAGCAGGCCGAAGCCGAACGCCTCGCGAACGAGTACGTCGCGGCGCAGATCGCGTTCGAGACCGCCGCCGACAACGCGAACGCGCTCCAGACGCAGGCTGACGCCGAATCGGCGCGAGCCACCGAGACCGCCAAGAAGCTCGGACGTCTGGCGGCGCAGCAGTACCGCTCCGGCGGCGACGACCCGTCGATGGAGCTCTTCTTCTCCGGCTCCGCCGCCAGCGCCGACGACCTGCTCACCAAGCTCGGCACGATGGACCGCCTCGTCGAGGCCAACCGCGGCGTCTACGCCGACGCGGTGAGCGCCCGCAACAACGCCCAGAGCCTGAGCGACAAGGCGAAGGTGGCGCGCGACGCGCGCGATCGTCTGCAGAAGGAAGCCGAGCAGAAGATGCAGGCGGCCCAGGATGCCGCCGCCGCGGCGCAGGCCGCCCTCGCCGAGCAGGACAAGAACCTCGGCACGCTCCAGGCGCAGCTCGCCGCTCTCCAGGACCAGACCGCGAAGACCGTCGCCGACTACCAGGCCGGTGTCGAGGCCGCGCGCAAGGCCGAGGAGGCCCGTCAGGCCGCCCTCGCCGAAGAGCGTCGGCGGCAGGCCGAGGCCGAAGCCGCGGCGAACGCCGGTGGCGGTGGTGGCGGCGGAAGCAGCAGCGGCGGAAGCACCGGCAGCGGTGGGTCGGCCGGCACCGGAGGCTGGGTGCGCCCGGCATCCGGCTACATCAGCTCGTGGTTCGGAAACCGTGGCTCGGTGTGCGGCAACGGCTCGTGCACCAGCGGCGGACACCGCGGCATCGACTTCGCCACCTCCTGCTGGTCGCCGATCTACGCGGCGGCCTCCGGAACGGTGGTCTGGGCCCAGTACACCGGCGACTGGGGCAACTACATCAAGATCGACAACGGCGGCGGCGTCGTCACCGGCTACGCGCACATCGTCAACGGCGGCTACAAGGTCAATTACGGCCAGTGGGTCAACGCCGGCGACGTGATCGCCTACGTCGGCAACACCGGAGCCTCCACCGGCTGCCACCTGCACTTCGAGGTCTACTGGCAGGGCGTGCGGATCGACCCCGCGCCCGTCCTCCTCGACCACGGCATCAACGTCTACTGACGGTTCACGCCGAACACGCAGAAGAGCGGATGCCGATCGGCATCCGCTCTTCTGCGTGTGAGACGGGTCTCAGATGGTCTTCGGGGCGTGGCCCTCGCCCTGCGTGGCCGTCTGGGCGCCCTCGTCCTGGAAGCGCTGGAAGGCCTCGGTCACCAGGCGCTCGGCCTCTTCGGCGCCGGCCCACTGGTCGACCTTGACCCACTTGTCGGGCTCGAGGTCCTTGTAGTGCTCGAAGAAGTGGCCGATCTCGCCCTTGGTCCACTCGTCGAGGTCGTCGACGTCCTGGATGTGGTTCCAGCGCGGGTCCTTCGCGAGCACGGCGACGACCTTGTCGTCACCGCCGGCCTCGTCGAGCATCTTCAGCACCGCGACGGGGCGGACCTTCGCCATGACACCCGGGTACAGGTCGCGATCGAGCAGCAGCAGCACGTCGAGCGGGTCGCCGTCCTCGCCGAGGGTGTCCTCGAAGAAGCCGTAGTTGGCGGGGTAGCCCATCGGCGTGAACAGCACGCGGTCGAGGAACACCCGACCCGTTCCGTGGTCGACCTCGTACTTCACGCGGCTGCCGCGCGGAATCTCGATGACGGCGTCGTATGCGCCCATACTGGTGCTCCTTCGGAGGATCTGGTGGATGTTCGGAGGGTCTGGTGGATGCCGGCATCCAGCCTAGTCCGGGGGCCACCGCGCGCCGGTTGCGCAGTCGTCACCTTCACAACTCCGCCTCAGTCGCCCGTATCGGTTCGGTCGGAGGCCCCTACCCCCATTGAGGTGGAGTTGTGCGGGCGGCAACTCGCTACCGTGGATGCCGTGGACCATCGCCCCACCCTCGATCCCGCCGTCGCCGAGATCCGTCGTGCCGTGCGCACCGCCCTCGCGACCGTGACGGGGCCGGTGCTCGTGGGGCTCTCGGGCGGCGCCGACTCGCTCGCACTCGCCGACGCCGTCGCGTTCGAGGCGCCGAAAGCGGGCATCGCGGCATCCGCGGCGGTCATCGACCACGGCCTGCAGCCCGGGTCCGACCGCGTCGCCGCGCGTGCGGCGGCCGTCGCGGAGGAGCGAGGTCTCACCGCGCGGGTCGTCCGGGTCGAGGTCGGCACCGACGGCGGGCCCGAGGCCGCCGCCCGCGACGCCCGCCGCGCGGCCCTGCTCGCCGCCGCGAGGGAGGCCGGGGCCGAGGCGATCATGCTCGCCCACACTCTCGACGACCAGGCCGAGACCGTGCTCATCGGCCTCGCCCGCGGCTCCGGTGCCGCGAGTCTCGGCGCGATGCCGCCCGACCGGGTCGAGGAGGGCATCCGCATCCTGCGTCCCCTGCTCGAGGTGCGCCGCGCCACCACCCGCGCGGCCTGCGCCGCGGCGGGGCTGCCGCCGTGGGAGGACCCGCACAACCTCGACCGCCGGTTCCTGCGCGTGCGCGTGCGCCAGGACGTCATGCCCGTGCTCGAGGCCGAGCTCGGCCCCGGCGTGGCGGAAGCCCTCGCCCGCACGAGCGAGCAGCTCCGCGAGGATGCCGCGGCCTTCGCCGACATGATCGACGAGACGATCGAGGACATCGTCGAGCACGCCGAGGCCGGCATCGCGGTCTCGGTGCCCGCGCTCGCCGCGAACCCGCCGGCCCTGCGTCACCGCATCATCCGGCACGTCGTCGCGAGCGAGTTCGGGGCGAGCCTCACCCGGGCCCAGACGCTCGAGGTCGCGCGGCTCGTCACCGACTGGCACGGTCAGGGGCCGATCGACCTCCCGGGATGCCGCGCCCGGCGCAGTGGCAGCCGGCTGGAGTTCGTCGCGAACTGAGAACGCCCGCCGACGGGCCTAAAATCGAGGAATGCGCGCAGCCGACATCGCTGACCAGCTGTCCACCATCCTCGTGACCGAGGAACAGATCCACGAGAAGCTCGGTGAGCTCGCCCAGCGCGTCGAGGCCGACTACGAGGGCAAGGAGCTGCTCCTCGTGGGGGTGCTCAAGGGGGCCGTCATGGTGATGGCGGACTTCTCCCGCAAGCTCCGCCGCGACATCGTCATCGACTGGATGGCCGTCTCGTCGTACGGTGCGGGCACCAAGTCCAGCGGTGTCGTCCAGATCCGCAAGGACCTCGACACCGACCTCACCGGCAAGCACGTGCTGATCGTCGAGGACATCATCGACTCGGGCCTCACCCTGAGCTGGCTGCTGGAGAACTTCGCCTCGCGCGGCGCCGCCTCGATCGAGATCCTCGCACTGCTGCGTAAGCCCGAAGCGGCCAAGGTCGAGATCGACTGCCGTTACGTCGGCTTCGACATCCCCACCGAGTTCGTGGTCGGCTACGGCCTGGACTACGACGAGCGGTTCCGCAACCTGCGCGACGTCGCGGTGCTCGCGCCGCACGTCTACAGCTGACGCGGCGTTTCGACTCGCTGCGCTCGCTCAACGACCGGGGTGGGGTGGGGCGTTTCGACTCGCTGCGCTCGCTCAACGACCGGGGGGAAAGTCCCGGTCGTTGAGCGACGAGCGCAGCGAGGAGTCGAAACGCAGACGGAGCCCGGGTCCCTCCCGGTTCGCCTGTGGCGAATGCACAGACGCCCCATAGTCGGTGCGCGGTAGCCTGAGCGGATCATGGACTTCAAGAAGCTCAGCCGCAACCCGTTCGTCTACGTGTTGCTCATCGGCGCCCTGCTGCTGATCGGCATGTCGCTGATCTCGACGCTCACCGGCGCCAAGCAGATCACGACGCAGGAGGGCCTGACGCTCCTGAAGGGCGGCACGGTCACCCAGGTGACGAACACCGACGGCGACCAGCGGGTCGACATGACCCTGTCCGCACCGTTCGAGGGCGCCACGCAGGTGCAGTTCTACTACGTGGGCGCGCGCGCGAACGAGGTCGTCTCGGCGGTGGATGCCGCGACCCCGAAGGACGGTTACAACGACGTCGTGCCGCGCACGACCTTCTTCGAGAGCCTCCTGTCGCTGCTGATCCCGATCCTGCTGCTGGGTCTGCTCTTCTGGTTCTTCTTCTCCGCTGCCCAGGGTGGCAACAGCAAGGTGATGCAGTTCGGCAAGTCCCGCGCGAAACTCGTGACGAAGGAGACCCCGACGGTCACCTTCGCCGACGTCGCCGGTGCCGACGAGGCCATCGAGGAGATGCAGGAGATCAAGGACTTCCTGAAGGATCCCGCGAAGTTCCAGGCGGTCGGCGCCCGCATCCCGAAGGGCGTGCTGCTGTACGGCCCTCCCGGAACCGGAAAGACCCTGCTCGCGCGCGCCGTCGCCGGCGAGGCGGGCGTGCCGTTCTACTCCATCTCGGGCTCCGACTTCGTGGAGATGTTCGTCGGCGTGGGTGCGAGCCGCGTTCGCGACCTGTTCAACCAGGCCAAGGAGAACGCCCCCGCGATCATCTTCATCGACGAGATCGATGCCGTCGGCCGTCACCGCGGTGCCGGCATGGGCGGCGGTCACGACGAGCGCGAGCAGACGCTCAACCAGATGCTCGTCGAGATGGACGGGTTCGACCCCAAGGCGTCCGTGCTCGTGATCGCGGCGACAAACCGTCCCGACATCCTCGACCCGGCCCTGCTGCGTCCGGGCCGCTTCGACCGCCAGATCGGCGTCGACGCCCCCGACCTCAAGGGCCGTCAGCGCATCCTCGAGGTGCACGGGCGCGGAAAGCCGCTGTCGCCGTCGGTCGACCTCGCCGTCATCGCCCGCAAGACGCCCGGCTTCACCGGTGCCGATCTCGCGAACGTGCTCAACGAGGCCGCCCTGCTGACCGCGCGCTCCAACGCGCAGCTCATCGACATGCGAGCCCTCGACGAGGCGATCGACCGCGTCATCGCCGGTCCGCAGCGCCGCACGCGCATCATGAAGGACAAGGAGAAGCTCATCACGGCGTACCACGAGGGCGGTCACGCCCTCGCCGCCGCCGCGATGAACAACACCGACCCGGTCACGAAGGTCACCATCCTTCCGCGCGGCAAGGCCCTCGGCTACACGATGGTGCTTCCGCTCGAGGACAAGTACTCCGTCACCCGCAACGAGCTGCAGGACCAGCTGACGTACGCGATGGGCGGCCGCGTCGCGGAGGAGATCGTCTTCCACGACCCGACCACCGGCGCCAGCAACGACATCGAGAAGGCGACGGGCATCGCTCGCAAGATGGTCACCGAGTACGGCATGACCACCGACGTCGGCCCGGTCAAGCTGGGCTCGTCCTCGGGTGAGGTGTTCATGGGGCGCGACATGGGTCACGGTCGCGACTTCTCCGAGCGCATCGCCGAGCGCGTCGACCAGCAGGTGCGCGAGCTCATCGAGCAGGCGCACAACGAGGCGTACGAGGTGATCAACGCGAACCGCGACATCCTCGACAAGCTGGCCCTCGCCCTGCTGGAGAAGGAGACGCTCGACCACCTCGAGCTCGCCGAGATCTTCACCGACGTCAGGAAGCTGCCGCCGCGCCCGCAGTGGCTGTCCAGCGACGACCGTCCCGTCTCGATGCTGCCGCCGGTGGACGTGCCGCGCCGGCAGGACGAGACCGGGCTGGCCGCGGCATCCGTCGCCGAGGACCAGCCGGCCGCGCACACGGCGGCGCAGCGTCGCCCGAGCGGGCAGGCGCGCCCCGCCACCGCCTAGGCTCGTGACGTGGCCGTCGATCGAGACCGCGTCGCCGCCGCCGTGCGCGACATCCTCGTCGCGATCGGGGAAGACCCCGATCGCCCGGGGCTGAAGGCGACCCCTCAGCGCGTCGCCGAGGCCTACGCCGACTTCTTCGCCGGCGTCGGCGAGGATGCCGGTGCTCCGCTGGCCCACACCATCAGCGTGTCGCGGGGTCCCGCACCCGACACGCTGCCGTCGGGGGCGGTGCTGCTGCGCGACATCCGCTTCCGCTCCGTCTGCGAGCACCACCTGCTGCCGTTCGCCGGGCGCGCGCACATCGCGTACCTCCCGGGCGAGCAGGTCGTCGGGCTCGGGGCGCTGCCGCGGGTCGTGGAGGTGCTCGCCGCGCGGCCGCAGGTGCAGGAGCGACTGGGTGAGCAGATCGCCGACACGATCGCGGCGGCGCTCGACGCCCGCGGGGTGCTGGTCGTGCTCGGTGCCCACCACGAGTGCGTCACGATGCGTGGCGGCCGCCAGCCGGATGCCGCCACGGTCACGATCGCCGCGCGCGGCGCCCTCGCCGACCCGGCGGCCCGTGCGGAGATCATGATGCTCGTGACCGGGACGCCGACATGACGGCGATCATGGGCATCGTCAATGTGACGCCCGACTCCTTCAGCGACGGCGGGCGCTTCCTGTCCGCCGACGCCGCCGTCGCGCACGGCCGGGCCCTGCGCGCGGCCGGCGCCGACCTCCTCGACGTCGGCGGGGAGTCGACCCGGCCGGGCGCGGAACGGGTGGATCCCGCCGAGGAGCGCGCGCGCGTGCTTCCGGTGATCGCTGCTCTCGCCGCGGACGGCGCGACGGTCAGCATCGACACGATGAACGCCTCGACGGCGCTCGCCGCCGTCGAGCGCGGTGCCCGCATCGTCAACGACGTCTCGGGCGGTCTCAGCGATCCCGACATGCTGAGCGCGGTCGCGGCATCCGGCGTCGACGTCGTGCTGCAGCACTGGCGCGGGCCCTCCGCCGACATGTACGCCCACGCCGGGTACGACGACCTCGGCCGCGACCTCGTCGCGGAGCTCGAGGCGCGCCTCGCCGCGGCCGTCGCAGCGGGGATCTCTCCCGACCGGGTGATCCTCGATCCCGGCATCGGCTTCGGCAAGCGCGGTGCGCAGAACTGGGAGGCGCTGCGGGCACTGGAGCGGATCGTCGCGATCGGTCCGCGGGTGCTCGTCGGCACGAGTCGGAAGCGGTTCCTCGCCGAAGCGCTGGCCGCCCTCACCCCCGAGGAGGACGTGTCGGCCGAACGGCGCGACCTCGCGACCGCGGTCACCAGCGTGATGGCGGCGCAGAGCGGCGCGTGGGCCGTGCGGGTGCACGACGCGGCGGCCACGCGCGATGCGCTCGCGGTCTGGACGAACTGGAACGGCGAGAGCGACGGAGGACACGCATGAGCGACCGCATCACGCTGACCGGAGTCCGCGCGACGGGCTACCACGGGGTCTACGAGCACGAGCGCCGTGAGGGACAGGTCTTCATCGCCGATGTCGTGCTGGAGCTCTCGCTTGCCGACGCCGCACGCAGCGACGACGTCGCCGACACGGTGCACTACGGCGAGCTCGCCGACCAGGTCGCCGCCGTCCTCGCGGGCGATCCCGCCGACCTCCTCGAGACCGTCGCGCAGCGCGTGGCCGACCGCGCGCTCGGCTACGCCCGCGTGGATGCCGTCGAGGTCACGATCCACAAACCGCAGGCGCCCATCGCGGTGCCGTTCGACGATGTGAGCGTCTCCATCCGCCGCGTCCGTGAAGGAGCGTCCGCATGAACCGCCGCCTCGCGCAGGGCTATCACGACGAGTCCCCGCCCCGGGATCACGACGAGACCGTCGCCGTCGTCGCGATCGGTACCAACCTCGGCGACCGCGAGGCGACCATGACCGCCGCCCTCGAGGATCTCGCCCGCCTGCCGCTGACCACCCGGATCGTGGCCTCGGCCCCGATCGAGACCGTCGCGCTGACCCTCGACGGACCGGATGCCGAGGCCCCGGCCTACCTCAACGCCGTCGCCCTCGTCACGACGCGCCTCGCGCCCTCGGTGCTGCTCGGCTACCTCCACGCCATCGAGGAGGCGCATGGGAGACCCCCGCGGCGCGTCGACGACCTGCGGTGGCAGAGCCGCACCCTCGACCTCGACCTCATCGCCTACGGCGACGTGCGCTCCGCCGACCCCGCGCTGACCCTGCCCCACCCGCGGGCGGCGGAGCGGACCTTCGTGCTCACGCCGTGGCTGCACGTCGACCCGGATGCCGTGCTCCCGGGCGCCGGGCGGGTGGACGAGCTTCTCGCGCGGCTGGAGGAGGCGCCGGCATCCGGGCCCGATGCGGGAGCCCCGCCGGCGGACGGCGGTGCGGCGTGAAGCGGACGGGAGCGGGGACGATCGTCGCCGCGGTCGCGATCGGCGTGTTCCTCGGCTTCGCCATCGACCAGGTGCTCACCGCGACGGGGCGCCCGACCTTCACGCCGTCGTTCCTGCTGCCGATCCTGCTCGTGCTGCTGGGCATCGCGCTCGTGCTGTTCGCCCTGCCGATCCGGCGGGCGATCTCGGGGGCGAACCCGACACCCGTCGACCCGTTCCGCGCCGTGCGCATCGCGATGCTCGCCAAGGCGTCCACGCTCGTCGGAGCCGCGGTCGCCGGGGTCGCCGGCGGCCTGCTCGCCTTCCTGCTCACCCGTCCCGTCGCGCCCTCGTTAGGCTCGACGGGAGCGGTGATCGCCTCGATCGTCGGAGGCCTCGTGCTCGTTGCGGCGGGCCTCGTGGCCGAACACCTCTGCACCATCCGGAAGGACGACGATGACGAACACCCCGGACCTCCCGAGCCCGGCTTCGGTCTCTCCCACCACGACTGACGGTCCTTCGGCGGGTGAGGGTGCGGGCGAGGCTCAGGGCGTTTCGACTCGCTTCGCTCGCTCAACGACCGGGGAGGGTGCGGGTGAGGCGCTCGACGAGGGGACGTACGAGCGCATCCTCGAGCCGCGCAGCGCGAACCGGTTGCCGCTCGGCGACGGTACGTGGCACCAGCTCTCGCGCAACTACGTCTGGGTCCGGCTGATCTCGACGATCGCGTTCCTCGTGCTCGTCGTCGCCGCGGCGCTGGTGGGTGCGCTCGTGCTGCGTCTGACGTGGGTCTGGATGCCGGCGGCGATCGTCGTCGTCGTGACGGTCTGGACGCTCGTGATCCTGCCGCGCCAGGCCCGCGCCTACGGCTATCAGCTCCGCGAGGACGACCTGGTCTTCCGCCGCGGCATCCTCTGGCAGCGTCTCGTCGCGGTCCCCTACGGACGCATGCAGCTCGTCGACATCACCCACGGGCCCCTGGACCGCGTGTTCGGCATCGCCCAGCTCAAGCTCGTCACCGCCGCCGCGACCACCGGCGTCACGATCCCCGGGCTCGCGCAGCCCGCCGCCGAGCGTCTGCGCGACACCCTGATCGCGGTGGCCGAGACGCGGCGGACCGGCCTGTGACCGATCCCGCCGCCGTCGCCGACGTGCGCTCGCCCCTCAGCGACGGCGAGTGGCACCGGCTGCATCCGCTCACGCCCGTCCTGCGCGGAGGGCTCTTCCTCCTCGTGGTGCTCGGCATCGTCATCACCAACCTCCGCGATCGCATCATCGGGTGGCTGGTCCCGGGTCTCGAAGACTGGGAACGGTACGAGGCCGACCCGGTGGACTACGTCGTCAGCAACAACCTCGTCCTCCTCGCGCTGCTCGCCGTGCTCGGGGTGCTCCTGCTGCTGCTGGGCGGGTTCTGGCTGTCGTGGCGCTTCCACACCTTCCGTATCACCGGTGACGACGTCGAGGTGCGCAGCGGCATCCTCTTCCGCACACACCGGCGGGCGCCCCTCGACCGGGTGCAGGGGGTCAACCTGACGCGCCCGATGGTCGCACGCCTGCTCGGTGCCGCGAAGCTCGAAGTCGTCGGCGCCGGCCTCGACGCGAACGTCAAGCTCGAGTACCTCTCGACCGCCAACGCCGAGGCGGTGCGGGCGGATATCCTGCGCCTCGCGTCGGGTCGCCAGCTCGCGCGCGCCGCGGATGCCGGGGGCCCGGCAGGTCGCGGCCGCGCCGCCGTGGCGGCCGTCAGCGCCGGACTGACCGGGCTGATCGACGGCGCCGAGCAGCCCGTCGCCGAACCGGCATCCGTCGTGCACATCCCGCCCGGACGCCTCATCGCCTCCCGGCTGCTGTCGGGATCGACCCTCTGGCTGCTGCTGCTCGCGGCCGCGATCGTGGTGGGGGCCATCGTGGGCACGCCGTGGGTGCTGTTCACGCTGGTGCCCGCAATCCTCGGTTTCGGGGCGTACTGGTTCCGTACGATCACGCGCGCGCTGCGATACTCGATCGCCCCCACGCCCTCGGGGGTGCGGATCACGTTCGGGCTGTTCACGACGATCACCGAGACGCTGCCGCCGGGTCGCGTGCACGCGTTCGAGATCCGTCAGCCGCTGCTGTGGCGCGGTTTCGGGTGGTGGGCCATCCGGGTCAATCGACTCTCGGGTCGTTCCGCGAACGATGCCCAATCTCAGCAGTTCGCCGACGTGCTGCCCGTCGGCACCCGCGATGACGTCGAACGGGTGCTGCGCCTGTTCCTTCCCGGCATCTCGGCCGCACAGTGGCAGGAACTGGTGGTTCACGGCCTCCTCGGCCCGCACGACGGCGATCCGTACGTCACGACCCCGCGGCGCGCCTGGTGGCTGCGGCCGCTCTCGTGGCGGCGCAACGGCGTGCTGCTGACGCCCGATGCGCTGCTACTGCGCCGCGGCATGATCTGGCGCTCGCTGATCATCCTCCCGCTGGCGCGCCTGCAGTCGGTGGGCATCTCGCAGGGTCCGCTCGACCGTGCCCGCCGCGTCGCGAACCTCACCGGACACACGGTCGCGGGACAGGTCGCGGGATCGGTGGGCATCATCGACCGCGATGACGCCTACGGGCTGTGGCAGCGGATCGCGGCGGCCGTCATCGCCGCCGCCGCCACCGACCGCTCCCATCGATGGGACGCCGAGCCGCCGAGGGATGCCGAGCCGGGTGACGGCGCAGCGGGGGATGCTGGAGTGGGGGATGCCGGAGCGGGCGATGCCGGCGGGGCCGAGGATGCCGGTGCGCGCGATGCCGCGAGGGGCGCCGGTGCGCGCGACCTGCCCGTCAGCGCCGCCGCGGCGGTCGGACCGGCGGGCGAGGGACGGAGGGAGAACGCGTGACAGGCGCAAGCAGGCTGGGTGTCGGGATCATCGGCGCAGGGAAGGTCGGACCGGTCATCGGTGCGGCGCTGGCCGGAGCCGGCCATGCACTCGTCGGGATCACGGCGGGGTCGGACCGCGACCGCGTCGAAGCGGTGCTGCCCGGCGTTCCCGTGCTGGATCCCGACGAGATCGTGCGCCGCAGCGAGCTGGTCGTGCTGGCGGTGCCGCACGATGAGCTCCCCGGTCTCGTGTCGGGGCTCGCCGAGCTCGAGCGCTGGCAGATCGGCCAGCTCGTCCTGCACACCGACCCGGTGTGGGGCACCGACGTGCTCGCTCCCGCCGCGCGCCGGGGCGCCATCCCGCTCGCCGTGCACCCGGCGGTCACCTTCACCGGCACCTCGATGGACCTGCGGCTGTTGCATGACGCGTTCGCGGCGGTCACCGCGCCGGCCGCCGTGCTGCCGATCGCGCAGGCCCTCGCCGTGGAGCTCGGATGCGAGCCCGTCGTCGTCGCCGAAGCGGACCGGGCGGCATACGGCGAGGCGATCGCGACGGCGACCGAGTTCTCGGCATCCGTCGTGCGGCAGGCGACGTCGCTGCTGCGGACGGCGGGCATCGAGGAGCCCGGGCGGTACCTGTCGATGCTCGTCCACTCGGCGGTCGACCGTGCCCTCCAGGACGGTTCGCCGGTCATCGACGTCTGACGCGGCCGGGTCTTCTCGGAGCCGCGGCCTCCCGGGGGATGAGGAGTGCGCTCTCGGTAGACTGGAACGTCGATTCCGAGGAGCCCCGCACCATGACTCAGACGCCGAACGCTGCGTCCACGCCCGTCCAGGCCGCGCCCGACGCCGGGGATCTCGATCTCGCCGACGTGCACGAGCAGAAGGCGGTGCGCCTCGCCAAGCGCGAACGGCTGCTCGCCGAGCGTGCGGATGCCGCGGGCGGCGCCTACCCGGTCACCGTTCCGGTCACCGACACCATCGCCGCCCTTCGCGCGCGGTACTCCGACCTCGAGCCCGGCGCGGAGACCGGCGTCATCGCCGCCGTCGCGGGCCGCGTGGTGTTCAGCCGCAACACGGGCAAGCTGTGCTTCGCGTCGCTGCAGGCCGGCGACGGCAGCCGCATCCAGGCGATGGTGTCGCTCGCCGAGGTGGGCGAGCAGTCGCTGCAGGCGTGGAAGGACCTCGTCGATCTCGGCGACCACGTCTCCGTCACGGGTCAGGTCATCTCCAGCCGGCGGGGCGAGCTGTCGATCATGGTGTCCGACTGGGTCATCGCCGCCAAGGCGCTGCTGCCGCTGCCGAACCTCTACACCGAGTTGTCGGAGGAGAGCCGGGTGCGCTCGCGGTTCCTCGACCTCATCGTGCGCGACCAGGCGCGCGAGACGGCGGTCGCCCGGGCGCGGGTGAACGCGTCGCTGCGGCAGACCTTCACCGACCACGACTTCCTCGAGGTCGAGACCCCCATGCTCCAGGTGCAGCACGGCGGCGCCGCCGCCCGGCCGTTCGTCACCCACTCCAACGCCTTCGACGCCGAGCTGTACCTGCGCATCGCCCCGGAGCTCTTCCTCAAGCGCGCCGTGGTCGGCGGCATCGACCGCGTGTTCGAGATCAACCGCAACTTCCGCAACGAGGGTGCCGACTCGACCCACAGCCCCGAGTTCGCGATGCTCGAGGCCTACCAGTCGTACACGGACTACAACGGGATCGCCGACCTCACCCAGGAGCTCATCCAGAACGCCGCGATCGCGGTGGCGGGCTCGACCACGGTCACCTGGGCCGACGGCACCGCGTTCGATCTCGGCGGGCAGTGGGACCGCATCTCCATGTACGAGTCGCTGTCGGATGCCGCGGGCATCTCGATCACGCCCGAAACCCCTCTCGACGAGCTGAAGGCGCTCGCCGCCTCCGTCGGCGTCGAGGTGCCCGAGAAGGTCGCGACCCACGGCAAGTACGTCGAGGAGCTGTGGGAGCACTTCGTGAAGGGCGGCCTGGAGCGGCCCACGTTCGTGATGGACTTCCCGCTCGACACCTCGCCCCTCGTGCGGGAGCACCGCTCGATCCCGGGCGTCGTGGAGAAGTGGGACCTGTACGTCCGCGGCTTCGAGCTGGCGACCGGATACTCCGAGCTGGTCGACCCCGTCATCCAGCGGGAGCGCTTCGTTGAGCAGGCGAAGCTCGCCGCCCGCGGCGACGACGAGGCCATGCGCGTCGATGAGGAGTTCCTGCGGGCGCTCGAGCACGGCATGCCCCCGACGGGCGGCATGGGCATGGGCATCGACCGACTGCTCATGGCGATCACGGGCCTCGGCATCCGCGAGACGATCCTGTTCCCGCTGGTGAAGTAGGGGCGCGGCGCGTTTCGACTCGGCCTTCGGCCTCGCTCAACGACCGGGGGTGGGGTGGGGCGTTTCGACTCGGCCTTCGGCCTCGCTC
>NZ_JBXAFF010000036.1:0-27629 GCF_058792815.1 Microbacterium sp. MPR-TSA4 | reverse complement strand
CCCCTCCGCGGCGGGACCGGCTTCCGGCCCCGCCGAAGCCGCCGGGGGAGATGCTGCCGCCGCGGCTGCCGGACGAGCCTCCGAAACCGCCTCGGCGACCGCCGCCGCCGAGGAGCGAGTTGATGACGATCCCGCCGAGGATCGCGCCCATCATGTCGCCCGATCCGTTGCCGCGCGCCGCGGGGGCCGTGCCGCCGAACATGCCGCCCTGGAACACGCCCACGTCGTTCTGCGCGACGCGCAGCGCCTGCGTCGCGAGGTCGTGGGCGCGCTGCGCGGCGGCGAGGGCCTGGGCGGGGTCGGACTGCTGCATCTGGCGCGCCTGGACGAGGGAGGCCCCGGCCTCGGCGAGCCGCGTGCGCGCCTCGGCGCCCACGGCCCCGCGACGCGAGCCGATGAAGTCCTCGGCGGCGGAGATCTCGCCCTGCGCCTGGGCCAGGAGGCCGCCGAGCTGCTGGGCGGCGCGCGCGGCCTGCTGCTGTGCGTCACGGACGCCCGCCAGCAGGGCGTCGATCTGCGCGTTCGCCCGGTCGAGCTCGTCGCGCGCGAACAGGGGCCGCTTCGCCGTGCCCGTGATCAGGGCGCGGGCGGCATCCACCTGGGCCCGTGTCGCCGCGATGACCGGTGCGATCCGGCCGTCCGGATCGGGCAGGGCGCTCGCCGCGGCGATGTCGGTCTCGAGGTCGGCGATGAGGGCGGCGGCGTCCGTCTCGGCCTGCGCGAGGTCGGCGCCGAGGCGACCGACCGCGTCCTGCAGCACCTGCGCCTGCGAGACCGCGTCCTCGGCCGCCCGGATGCTCACGGCCGCGGCGCCGCCGTTGCCGGCGCCGATCTGCTGCTGAGCGGTGGTCAGCTGGGTGTCGGCGAACGCGAGCCGCTGCTGCGCCTGCTCGGGATTGTCCGCGATCGGGGCGAGGGCGAGCGGGTCGTAGGTCGTGCGGAGGGCGGCGAGGGCCGAGGCGGCGGCCTCGTGCGCGCCGCCCACCGTGGCGCGCAGCTGCTGGAGGCGGGCCAGCGCTTCGGGCGCGTTCTGCTCGAGCTTGCGCAGCTCGTCGAAGGCGGCGGCCTTCTCGTCGAGCTGGGCGTTCGCGGCGTCGCACAGCTCGACGATGCGCGCGTTCCACGCCCGCGCGTCGGACTCGCTGTCGGGCGTCGCGTCGTCCAGCCTCTGCTTGAGCGAGAACGCCTCGTCCAGCTTCGACTTCGCGTCGGCGAGTGCCGCGGCGAACTCGCGGGCGGCGTCGTCGCCGAACTGCGCCCGGGCGAAGCCGAGCTCCTGCTCGCTCGTCTTGACCGCATCGTCGGTCTGCACGAGAGCCGACGACGCGCGGCGGGCGAGGTCTTCGAGGCTGACCGGCGGCGGCGCCCCCGGCGTCGCGCCCTGCGGACCGCGGCGCCGCGACCGGACGACGATCCACACGACGAGCACGGCGAGGGCCAGCAGGACCACGATGAGCAGGATCGGCACGATGCCGCCGGCACCTCCCGCCGAGGTTCCTCCCGAGCCCCCCGCGATCGCGTCGGCCAGCCCGTCGGCGGCGGCGGTCGCGGCGCCGACCCAGTCGCCGGAGCTGAGCGCGGGCTGCACCCGCTGCTGCTCGATCGTGGTGAGCTCGTCGCCGGTGACCGGCCCCGCGGAGTACCCGGACAGGTAGTACTGCCGGCCGTCGGTGGAGATCGCGAGCAGGTACTGGTGCGGGCCGAGACCGTTGTTCTGAGCCGTCTGGTTCGCCCACTCCTCGGGAGAGGACGGGTCGGTGAACTGCGGGACGTAGGCGACCCACAGATCGACTCCCGAGCTGGCCGTCAGGGCGCGCAAGCGCGTGTCGACCTCCGATACCTGGGCCCCGGAGAGCACCCCCGACTGGTCGACGACGCGCGAGGAGCTCAGGGCGACGGGGCTCGTCGCCACCGCTGCCGCCGCACCGCCGAGGACGATCGCCGCTGCCGCCGTCAGAGCCAGCCACAGACGCGCACGCATGCGTGATCCTCCCTGCGCGAGGCGCGGGTCCCTCGCTCCCTCCCTTCGATCCTATGCCCCGCGCGGCATGGCACGATAGGCGGACCGACGGGATGCTGCGGGTCTGCGCGGACGCGGCCCGTCGTCCCGCCCGGCGGGAGTCGGCCCGGTAGGGTGTCGGCTTCGGAGGAACCATGATCGACGACGGATTCGGCCCCGACCGGTACGGAGCGGACGTGCTCGCCGCGGGATGGCGCGACGCCGGTCGCGCCATCGTCCCGCGCGTCGAGGCCACCGCGGACCTGGTGGTGGAGGTGGCCGGCGACGGGTTCTGCGGAGCCGTCACCGGCATCCAGTCCGGCCACGTCGAGCTGGAGGATCGGCGCGGACGGCGCCGACTGTTCCCGCTCGGCGGCGGCTTCCTGATCGACGGCGCCGCCGTCGTGCTCGAGCCCCCGCGACGCGCGGCGACCGGGCCGCGGCGCACGGCGTCGGGCTCCTTCGCCGCCGACACCGCGCGGGCGCGGGTCGCGCGCGCCTCCCGCATCCTCGTCGAGGGCCGCCACGACGCCGAGCTGGTCGAGAAGGTGTGGGGCGACGACCTGCGCGTGGAGGGCGTGGTCGTCGAGTACCTCCAGGGCGTCGACCTCCTCGAATCCGTGCTGCGCGACGAGCCGCCCGGGCCGGGACGGCGCTACGGCGTGCTCGTCGACCACCTCGTGCCGGGCTCGAAGGAGTCGCGCATCGCCGACGCGGTCGCGCGCGGGCCCCACGGCGCGCACGTGCGCATCGTCGGGCACCCCCACATCGACGTGTGGCAGTGCGTCCTGCCGCGTGCGCTCGGTATCGCGTCCTGGCCGGAGGTGCCGCGCGGCATCGAGTGGAAGGTCGGCGTGAGCCGGGCGCTCGGCTGGCCCGCGCACGACCAGGCCGACATCGCGCGGACGTGGCAGCGGATCCTCGGGTCCGTGCACAGCTACCGCGACCTCGACCCGGCCCTGCTCGGGCGCGTCGAGGAGCTCATCGACTTCGTCACCACCTGACGGCGCGGCGTCCGCCGGTACCCTGGTCGGATGCCGCACGAGACCGAACCCGCCCCGCGCTACCGCGACAAGCCCGTCTCGTTCGTGCGGCGCAGCGGCCGGATGAGCGACGCGCAGGAGCGGGCGTGGGCGGAGCTGTCGCCGCGGTACGTGATCGAGGTGCAGCGGGATGCCGCGGCCACCAGCATCCTGCCGGGGACGACGATCGCGCCCGCCGAGGTCTACGGGCGCACCGCGCCGCTGATCGTCGAGATCGGCTCCGGCCAGGGCCACGCGATCGTGCACGCCGCGGCGCAGACGCCGGACACCGACTTCCTGGCGGTCGAGGTGTTCCGCGCGGGCCTGGCCCGGACGATGCTCGACGCCGACCGCGACGGTGTGCGCAATCTGCGGTTGGTCGAGGCGAACGCGCCCGAGGTCCTCGAGCACCTCCTGCCCGAGGCGAGCGTCGACGAGCTCTGGATCTTCTTCCCCGACCCGTGGCACAAGGCGAAGCACAACAAGCGGCGGCTCGTCGCCCCCGCCTTCCCGCCGCTCGCGGCGCGGGCGCTGCGCGACGGCGGGATGCTGCGGCTGGCGACCGACTGGGAGGACTACGCCCTGCAGATGCGCGCCGTGCTGGGCTCTGCGTCGGAGTTCGCCGCGGCGTTCGAGGGGGCGTGGGCACCGCGCTTCGACGGACGGGTCATGACCGCCTTCGAGCGCAAGGGGCTCGCCAAGGGGCGCGAGATCCGCGACCTCGCCTACCGTCGCGCGGCGCGCGGCCCCTCCGACGCGGCATGATCTCGACGGCGGCCTCGGACGCGTCCTCCCGCCGGTGGGCTACGGCCGTCGGCCCCGCCCTGATCGTCTGCCTGGCCGCGCCCGCGTTCTTCGTGCTGCTGCAGCCCCTGATCGGCGTGGGGCTCCTCGCCCTCGGGGTGGGCGCCGCGATCGCGCGGGAACGGGGCCGGGTCGCCGCATCCGCACCCTCGCTCGCCCGCGACCTCTCGCTCATCGCGCTGGGCATGCTCGTCGTGAGCGCGATCTCGCTCGAGGCGAAGCTCGACGACCTCTCCATGATCCGCTTCACTCTCGCGCTCGGCGGCGCCGTCGCGGTGCCGTACGCCGTCTCACGGTGGGTGTACCGCGACCGGGCCATCCGGTTCCCCTGGCGCGGCGGCGGGCGTTGGAAGAGCTGGCAGTGGGCCTGGCTCGTCGCCGTGCTGGTGCTCGGATGGGCCCTCCTGCCGTTCTACTTCATCAGGTCCGGCGTGTACCGCAATTGGCCCGTGGTCGACTCGCCGGAGCTCATCGCCCGGCTGTTCGTCGGGGTCGGCGCGGTCGGCATCTGGGACGAGTTGTTCTTCATCTGCACCGTGTTCGTGCTGTTGCGCCGCCACCTGCCCGACGTCGCCGCGAACCTCCTGCAGGCCGTCGTCTTCGTCTCCTTCCTCTGGGAGCTCGGCTACCGGGCATGGGGTCCCGTGCTCACGATCCCGTTCGCTCTGCTGCAGGCGGTGATCTTCCTCAAGACGCGCTCACTCGGCTACGTCGTGACGGTGCACCTGCTGTTCGACGCCGTCGTCTTCGCCGTCCTGGTGCACGCCCACAACCCCGGACTGCTCGACGGGATCTTCCTGCTCGTGCCCGGCTCCTGATCAGGCGGCGACGCTATCCTCGTACCCGGACCCCGACCGGGTCTCCGGACGAGGGATCCCAGTACCCGGTGAGCGACAAGACTGGCCGAAAGGTCTCGTCATGTCCTGGCTCGTCCTCATCGTCTCCGGCATCCTCGAAGCCGTCTGGGCCACCGCCCTCGGCAAATCGGAGGGCTTCAGCCGGCCCGCTCCCACGATCGTCTTCGCCGTGGCGCTCGTCGCCAGCATGGGCGGACTCGCGTGGGCGATGCGCGACATCTCCACCGGCACGGCCTACGCCGTGTGGGTCGGCATCGGCGCCGCGCTCACCGTCGCGTACGCGATGATCACCGGCGACGAGCAGTTCTCGCTCGTACGGATGCTGCTCATCGTGGGACTGGTCGGATGCGTCGTCGGCCTGAAACTGGTCGGCCACGACTGACCGCCGCGCGCTCAGCGCTCCCCGCGCAGCAGCTCCAGACCGGCGCTGGCGAACTGGCGCGTCGTCGCGGACGGCAGGAAGGCCCGGGTCAGTCCGGCGCCGATCCGCGGCAGGTCGGCCTCGTCGCGGAACAGCAGGTACATCGTCTCGTACCGCGGGTGGAACTTCTGCTTGAAGCGGTGGAGCGACTGGAAGCCGTAGACGGGCTCCAGCGCGTCCGACAGGCGCGTGCTCAGCGCCGATAGCCCCTGAGCCTCGGGCGGGTACTCGTGCGCGAGGGGGGCACCGGACAGGGACATGATCTCGGCGCCTTCGTCGCGGAACGCCGCGGCGGAGCTGCCGATCAGGTATTCCATGACGGGGCCGAACCCGTGCTCGCGGCGACGCATCAGATCGAGCGTCCATCCCCGGATGCCGCTCTCGCCGTACACCGGCATCCACGACAGGAACCCGTGCACGTCCCCGCGCGGGTCCAGTGCGAGGGCGATGCGCACCTCGGGGTCGTCGGCCTCGGCGAGCGTGCCGAGCGTGAAGCGCATCTCCGGGAGCTGCTTCTCGCCGACCCACTGGTTCGAGATCGCCTGCAGCTGCGTGCGCACACCCCACGACTCGTCGCGCAGGCGGGTGAGGCGGAAGGTCATGTCCTCACGGCCGGCCCGGTTGAGCGTCGTGCGGACGGAGTTCCACCGCTTTCCGGTGTAGGCCAGGCCCGGGAGATCGACGATGGTGTCGTCGGCGACGACGAGCGAGCGCCACGTCGGGGGCACGGCCTCGAGCGTCGATGCGCCGGCGCTGAAGAAGCACGGTGCCAGGCCCGCCTGCTCGGCCGCCGCGATGAACTCCGCGACCGAGGAGGCGCGTCCCTCCTCCGGTCCGAGCGGATCGGCCAGCGCGATGGCCGCGCCCGCCCGGATCTGATAGGTCACGATGCCGGTGCTGGTGCCGAGGTAGCTGTTGCCCTCCCAGGTCGTCATCCACGAGAGCGTCCCGCCGCCGTGGGTGCGGATGAGGTCGGCGGCATCGCGGGCGGTCGGCTCCGCCCCTCGTGCCCCGAGCGCCGTGCGCGGAGCGCCGGCGAACGCGCCGCGCACGAGCACGAGGTACACCAGCAGCACGAGGGCGATGAGTCCGCTCCCGATCTCGATGGCCGTCTCGCCGTCGATGGGCACGCCCAGGTCGAAGTGGACGTCGAGGGTGACGACGGCGGCGAGGAGCGTCGCCGAGAGGATGTTGAGCGACAGCAGCACGAGTGCGCAGATCCACGCCCAGCGACGCGCGCGGTGCAGGCCCTGCGCGATCACGAGGACGACGACGACGTCGATGACCGTCGTGATCCACGAGCTGGAGAGCGGATCGGTGCTGCCGAACGGGCCGTAGGTCGGGATGATCGTCAGGATCACCTCGATGCCCACGAACGACACCATGCCGATGAACGCGATGAGCCGCTGCTCCCGCAGCGTCGCACGGCGGGGCCGCAGCGTGCGGTCGAAGAGGAGGACGGCCACGACCGCGAGGAGGTGTGAGAGGTCCGCCACGGTTCCGAGCACGAGCACGCCGACGATCACGACGGCGATGAGCACGAGCCAGCCGCGCAGGCGCCAGGGCGACGCCAGGAGGCCCATGACCGCGGCGATGCAGGCGAACGTGCCGCCGCTGGCGCCGACGTCGAGCGTGGTCGCGGTCTCCTGCACCCACTCCCACCCGGAGAAGACGCTGAGCGCGGCCAGGAGCAGCGCCGTGGCGAGGACGGCGACGATCTGACCGATCCAGAAGTAGGCGAGGGCGACGCGTGTGCCGCGGGCGTATTCGAGGACGCCCATCCCGATGAAGCCGAGGATGGTCGGGACGAAGAGCCACGGCTCGGCGACGAAGAAGGTGCCCGTCAGCGGCGTCCACCAGCGACCGGCCTGCAGGGCGGGCAGCCCGTAGGCCCACACGTCCATGCCGGCGCTCTCGTCGAAGGGCTCCCAGAGGCCCTGCGACAGCACGCCCACGATGAGGATCGCCACGACCGTGAGCAGGGTGGCGGGCAGATGACGCATGAGCCGGACGACGGCGTGCGTGCGCGCGGATGCCGCGGCGGCCGCCGGAGCGGGGGAGGCGGCGGGGGCTGTCTCCGTCATGCCTTCACCGTACCGGGAGCTGCCCCACGCCGCCGTGAACCCACGTCGACGCATCGCGCACCGGGGCGGTCGCCCTCAAAAGCGTGCCAGCAGCGCCGGGCCGAAGACCACGAGCGCCGCCACGGGCACCACGAGCACGCCCATCGCGGCCACGCCGATCGCGATCATGCTGCCGAGGATCGACAGCACGGCGGCGCCGACGGACGTCGCCGCCCCGCGGTCGGACAGCGCGATCCGCGTGTTCCGCGGCACGCGCGCGGTCCGCGACGACGACGTCGCGGGAGGTGAGGCCGGAGCGAGGACGAGGGTCGAGGTGGTCATGGTCTCGACGCTACGGACGGCGCGGGAGCCGCACATCGGACGGCGGATGCACCGGCATCCGCCGGGAGGATGATCTTCGCCGGCCGATCGGGGCACGGCGCCCGCACGAGCCGGCGACGCCCGTGTTGACATCCGTCGACGCATCGGGGATCCTCTGGTGCGGACCATTCGGCGGGGGCGGCGAGCACCGTCGCACCGCCCGCGTCCCACACCGTCGCCCGACACGGAGGAACCATGTCCGCCACCGCTCCCGCCGTGCTCTTCGTCTGCGTGCACAACGCCGGTCGTTCGCAGATGGCCGCCGGCTACCTCCGCGCCCTCGCCGGGGATCGCATCGACGTCTTCTCCGCCGGGAGCGAACCCGGCGACGCCGTCAACCCGGCAGCCGTCGCCGTCATGGCCGAGGAGGGGATCGACCTGTCGACCGCGACGCCGCAGATCCTCACGACGGATGCCGTGCGGCAGGCCGACGTCGTCATCACGATGGGTTGCGGCGACGCGTGCCCCATCTTCCCGGGCAAGCGCTACGAGGACTGGGAGCTCACCGACCCGGCCGGTCAGCCGGTCGAGGTGGTGCGCGGCATCCGCGACGACATCAGGGCGCGCGTCGAGGGGCTCATCGCCAGCCTGGTGTGACACCGCGGGCGTCAATGCGACGCCGTCTTTCGTCCTGTTGCGATTGGTTTCGACCTCGTTTCCGCTCGACGGCTCGCGGGGAGAGCCTGGGGAGATGCCGCATCTCATCGACGTCGACGGACTGAGCGCGGCGCTCGCCGACGCGAGACCCGTGAGGCTGCTCGACGTGCGCTGGCGCCTGGACGTGCCGGAGGGCCGGCCCGCCTACCTCGCGGCTCACCTGCCGGATGCCGTGTACGTCGACCTCGAGCGCGATCTCGCCCGACGCGGCCACCCGGAGGAGGGACGCCTGCCGCTTCCGCACGCGGAGGACATCGAGCGCGCGGCCCGCCGGTGGGGGATCGACGACGACGACCTCGTGGTCGCGTACGACGACAACGACTCCGTGGCGGCCGCGCGCGCGTGGTGGCTGCTGCGCGACCGGGGCATCGACATCCGCGTTCTCGACGGAGGGATCCGCGCCTGGGTCGCCCGTGGCCTGCCGGTCAGCGCGGGCGACCACGTGGCCGAGCCCGGCGGCGTCACCCTGACGGGGCGCGGCCCCCGCGTCGTCGGCATCGACGATGCGGCGCGCGCGCCCGTGGACGGCGTCCTGATCGATGTGCGGGCGCCGGCGCACTATCGCGGCACCGCGGCGGGGGCCGATCCGGCGGCGGGCCACATCCCCGGCGCCGTCAACCTGCCCACCACGACGTTCATCCGCGACGGCGGAGCGCTGCACGACGCCGCCGAGGTGCGGTCGATCCTGTGGGCGCACGGCATCGATCCGGACGGCGAGGTCGTGCTGTACTGCGGGACGGGCGTCGCCTCGGCCCACTCCGCGCTCGCGCTGGCGACGGCGGGCATCGACGCCGCCGTCTACGCCGGCTCGTGGAGCCAGTGGGCGCGTGATCGGCGCCGGCCCGTCGCCGTCGGACCGACGCCCGGAGACGCCTTCCGCGGCTGGTGACGGCGGCGATCACACCGTGGCGTCCGCCGCCGGCTCCCAGCCCAACAGCGGGGCGAGCACGCCGGCGATGTCCTCGAGGATCTGGACGTAGTCCGCCTCGCGGAAGCTGAACGGCAGTGCGAAGGCCACCTCGTCGACCTCGGCGAAGGCCCGGCTCTGCGTCAGCGTCTGGGCGATCTCCTCCGAGGTGCCGACGATGTCGGCCGCGAACAGCATCCGCTTGGGGCCGTGCGGCACGCCCACGCGGTGCGCGCGCGACGCCGCGTACGCGCGGTACCGCTCGCGCTGATCCGCCGTCGCGGTGTCGGTGGGGATGACGACCAGGCCCTGCGAGACGCGGGCGCGCTCGCCGTCGGGATGATGCTCGCGGAAGAGGCGGATCTGGGCGTGCTGCTCGCGGTCGAAGTCGGTGGTCTCCCGCGACTGGATCACGCTGCTGGTGAGCAGATGGAACCCGTTCTCGGCCGCCCACCGTGTGGACTCGGGACTGCCCGCGCCGTACCAGAGGCGCTGCGCGAGCGTCGCGGAGTGCGGTTCGATGCGCTCCGAGTACTCCTCGATGCCTTCCACGCCGGCGAAGGCGCTCACCGCGTCGCCGGCGAGGTACCGCCGCAGGCGCGCCAGCCTCTCGTAGCCGAACCGCTCGTGGGCGGCGGTGTCGGGGTAGAGCGCCTCGGCGATCTCATCGAAGCGGCGCGGCGGACCGACCGAGAATCCGGGCTCCAGCCGGCCGCCGGAGAGGACGTCGACGGTCGCCAGGTCCTCGGCCAGACGGAAGGGGTTCTCGAACCCGAGCGGGATGACGGCGGTGCCGAGGCGGATGCGGCGGGTGCGCTGCGACGCGGCAGCCAGGACGGCGACCGGCGACGAGATGCCGTACTGGAGGTGGCGATCGCGCAGCCAAGCGCTGTCGAAGCCGAGCCGTTCGGCCCGCTCGATGATCGCGAGGGTCGCCTCATGTCCGGGTCGGGGGTCGGCGCGGTCGAAGAGGCCGATGGTGAGGAAGCCGAGCGCACGTAGGGGACGGGTCACGCCTCCACGCTAGGCGCGCCGCCGCGTCGGATCGCCCGACTCGTGTCACGCGGCGTCACGCGGCGCGGCGGTCAGAGGGGTGCGCGCACGGAGCTGAACCGCGTGCGTCGCCGCAACGCGAAGCCGAGCCTCTCGTACGCGGCGATGGCACCCGTGTTCGACGCCGCGGCGTGCAGGAGGGCGCGGTCGCCGCGCTGCTGGATGTGGAACGCGACGTCGAGCACGAGACGGGACGCCAACCCCTGTCGGCGATGGTCGTCGTCGACGGCGACGGCGCTGATCTCCGTCCACCCCTGCGGGTGCAGGCGCTCGCCGGCCATCGCGACCAGGCGGTCGCCGCGGCGGATGCCGATGTAGCGACCGAGCTCGTGGGTGCGGGGGCGGAACGGACCGGGCTGATTGCGCTCCACGAGCGCGAGCATCTCGGGCACGTCGTCGGCGCCCAGGAGCACCGCCTCGTCGTCGGGGCGCGGCGACAGCGCCGCCGTCTCGACCAGCTGCACCCCGTCGCCGCCGCCGAGCAGCGCCCATCCGGGCGGGAGCTCGCCGTCGAAGCCGGACAGCCCGAACGCCTCACCCGGCGAGAGGATGCCGCGCAACGCGTCCCAGACGCCCGGCTCGTCCCACGATCGCACCGCCACGAACGGCGCGACGTCCTCCGGATACCGGCGGGCGAGGTCGTCGCCGATCGCGAACGTCGCATGGGGGCCGGCGAGGGAGGACCAGGCGGCGTTGTCCAGCGCGATCTCGCTGGCGGCCGTGGCGGGCGATGCGGTCATCCGTCCACTGTCGGCGTCCGCGACGCGACACGCAAACGCGTCCGACACGTCGGGCAACACGCGCGCGTCGGAGGGCCTCATGCGAACGTGTCGTCGAGCGCGGCGAGGAGGTCGGCCTCCAGGTCGCGGGCGTCCTCGAGCCCCACCGAGAAACGCAGATGACCGTAGCGGCGGAACGGTTCCGGGTACGCGAGGGTCCGTGGGCCGCCCGTGCCGATGTGGACGATGAGGGATTCGTCGTGCCCGAGGGAGACGGCCGAGGTGATGACGCGAAGGTGCGAGACGAACCGGTTCTGCACCTCGGGACCCCCGTCGACGGCGAACGCCATGACGGCGCCGAACCCGCGCCCGCCGAACTGACGTCGCGCGATCTCGTGCTGCGGGTGGCTCTCCAGCCCCGGATAGGCGACGAAGGCGATGCGCGGATCGGCGTCCAGCACGCGGGCGAGCCGCTGCGCCGTCTCCAGGTGACGGGGCAGACGCAGTGGCAGCGTCACCGACCCGCGCTGGATGAGCCACGCGTTGAAGGGCGAGATGACGCCGCCGACGTCGACCATCGCGTCGGCCTTGATCCGCTGGATGAGCTCCCGACGGCCGATGACCGCACCGCCCATCGCATCGCCGTGGCCGTTGATGAACTTCGTCAGCGAGTGGACGACCAGATCGGCCCCGTCGGCGAGCGGCCGGTAGAGGGGCGGCGGCGTGAAGGTGGAGTCGACCGACAGCAACGCGCCCGCGGCGTGCGCGATGCGCGCGACGGCGGCGATGTCGGTCACCTTCGTCGTGGGGTTGCCGATCGTCTCGACGTGGATCAGCCGCGTCTCGGGGCGGATGGCGTTCTCGACGGCGGCGGGATCGGCGGCATCCACGAACGTCGCGTCGATGCCGTACTTCTCCGGGAGGAGCTGCGCGAACAGCCGCCAGCTGGCCTCGTAGGTGACGTCGGCGACGACGACATGGTCGCCGGTGCGCAGGAAGGTGAAGAAGACCGCGTGCAGCGCCGCGACGCCGGATGCCAGGGCCACGGCATCCTCGCCCTCTTCCAGTGCCGCGAGCTTCTCCTGGAGCGCGAGCTGGTTGACGCCCGAGTTCCGGGTGTACAGCGGCACGTCGGTGCCCGACCAGTCGAGGGCGGACGGGTCCTCGGGCAGCGCGTAGGAGTTGGCCATCACCACCGGCGTCCGGATCGCCCCGGAAGCCGGGTCGACCCGGTTGCCGGCGTGCACCGCCCGCGTGTCGAGATGGGTCGTGGGGGCGTCGTGCCGATCGGGACGGGTCATGCCCCGAGCCTAGGCCGGTGACCGCACCCGTCTCACGACGAACCCACGGGGAAGATGACGCCGCGTGTCGAGGTGCGTCGTCCTGTGTCGTCGCCGGTTGAGAGATCGTGCGGGGCCGACGCACAGTGGCCGACATGACAGCCCCGGTTCATCTCGCCCTCGCCCTCGACCGGGCCGGGTGGCATCCCGCCGCCTGGCGCGACGCCTCCGCCGCCCCACACGACCTGCAGAGCCCGCACTACTGGCGGCGCCTCGTGGCGAGCGCCGACCGCGCGGGTCTCGTGCTCGCCACGATCGAGGACGCCCTCAGCTTCACCGACCGCTTCGAGGACGCGCAGCACCCGGCATCGGATCGGGTCCGCGGCCGCCTCGACGCCGTCCTCGTCGCGTCGTACGTCGCTCCGCTCACGCAGCGGATCGGGCTCGTGCCGACGGTCACGACCGCCCACCCCGAGCCGTTCCACGTCGCCACCGGCATCCAGACGCTGGATTTCGCGAGCCGTGGCCGCGCGGGCGTCCGCCTCGTCGCGGGCGCGTCGCCCGCCGAGCGCGCGAACTTCGGACGTCGTCCGGACGGGCCGGGACGGCTCCCGGCATCCGGACGGGTCGAGGACGCGCCCGAGCTGGTGGCCGCCTTCCGCGAGGCGGGCGAGTTCGCCGAGGTGCTGACACGACTGTGGGACTCGTGGGACGACGACGCCATCGTCCGCGACACGGCCGCGGGCCTCTTCCTCGACCCCGATCGTGTGCACCCCGCGCGGTTCGAGGGCGAGTTCTTCTCCGTCGAGGGGGCGTCGATCGTGCCGCGCTCGCCGCAGGGGCGTCCGCTGATCACGGTGCTCGCGCACCAGACGGTGCCGTTCCGACTGGCCGCCGAGCAGGCCGACGTCGTCTTCGTCACACCGCACGACGAGGCGTCGGCCACGGGGATCCTGGCCGAGCTCGATCAGGCCGTCGCCGCGCACCGACGCGGACGGGAGCGCCTCCGGGTGTTCGCCGATCTGGTCGTGCTGATCGAGGAGACCCCGGCCGCGGCGCGCGCCGCCGCCGCGCGTCTGGACGATCTCGCCGGCTCCGCGTTCGCCTCCGATGCGCGCATCGTCATCGGCACCCCGCTCGAGGTCGTGGACGAGATCCGCGCGCTGGCGGCGACCGGCGTCGACGGCGTGCGCCTGCGACCCGCTCGTCAGCCGCGCGACGTCGTCGCCGTCGCGGAGCGCGTGGTCCCGTTGCTCGACGCGTTCGGCGGCCTCGTCCGCGACGACCGCGTCAGCCTGCGCGGCCGTCTCGGTCTGGCACGACCGACCACCACCCCCACCCGAGAGAAGGCCTTCGCATGAGCCGTCGTCAGATCCATCTCGCCGCCCACTTCCCGGGCGTCAACAACACGACGGTGTGGAACGACCCGCATTCGGGCAGCCAGATCGACTTCTCCTCCTTCGAGTACTTCGGTCGCACGGCCGAGAAGGGGCTGTTCGACTACGTCTTCCTCGCGGAGGGGCTGCGCCTGCGCGAGCATCGCGGTCGCATCCACGGACGCGACGTCGTCGGACGGCCCAACACCCTGTCGGTGCTCGCGGCGCTCGCCGCCGTCACGGATCACGTCGGGCTGGTCGGCACGCTCAACACCACGTTCAACGAGCCGTACGAGCTGGCGCGGGAGCTCGCCACCCTCGACTGGCTCTCCGCCGGACGCGCCGGGTGGAACGCCGTGACGAGCTCGGATGCGTTCCACGGCGCGAACTTCCGCCGCGGCGGCTTCCTCGACCACGCCGATCGCTACACGCGCGCCGCCGAGTTCGCGGAGCTCGCGAAGAAGCTCTGGGACTCGTGGGCGGAGGGCGACGTCGTCGCGGATGCCGCCGCGGGGGAGTACCTGCGTGCGGGCGCACCCGCGCGGGTGCGTCACAGCGGCGCCCAGTTCGACGTCGACGCGGTCTTCGACGTGCCGCGCTCTCCGCAGGGGCGGCCGGTGATCGTGCAGGCGGGCGACTCCGCCGACGGCCGCGACTTCGGGGCCGCCCACGCCGAGGTGATCTTCTCGTTGCACACCGAGTTCGACGACGCGCGGACCTTCTACGACGACGTCAAGGGCCGCCTGGCCGCCGGGGGCCGCGACGAGGAGTCGCTGAAGATCCTCCCCGCCGCCAGCTTCGTGATCGGCGACACCGCCGAGGAGGCCGAGGAGCGCTCGCGGGAGATCGCCCGCCAGCAGGTGCGCCCCGAGGTCGCCCTGACCTACGTCGAACAGGTGTGGGGGCGCGACCTCAGCGGCTACGACCCGGACGGTCCGCTCCCCGAGATCGACCCGGACACGGGCGCCGAGTCGGACCACGGGTGGGCGAACCGTCACGCCGCCGTTCGGCGGCGCATCGCCTCGCTGCGCGAGCTCAGCGAGAGCGAGAACCTCAGCATCCGCGAGGTCGTCATCCGCCTCACCGCGCGGCACACCTTCGTCGGGACGCCGGCGCACATCGCCGCCGAGATCGACCGCTACGTGCAGGGGCGCGCGACCGACGGCTTCACGATCGTCGGACACCTCACCCCTCACGGTCTCGACGAGTTCGCCGACCGGGTCGTGCCCCTGCTGCAGGAGCGCGGCTCGTACCGTCAGGCGTACGAGGACGGCGCGACCCTCCGCGACCTGTTGGGGCTTCCCGCCGTGCGTCCCCTCGACGCGAGCGTCGCCGTTCGATGACCTCGCGCCTGGTCATCGTCGGGGGCGGTCCCCGGGCGATCATGCTGCTGGAGCGGATCGTCGCGCGCGCCGACGCCGCCTCCGATCTGAGGATCGATCTCGTCGACCCCCATCCGCTCGGGGCGGGGCGCATCTGGAGGCGCGCGCAGTCGCCGCTGCTGAAGCTCAACTCGATGGCACAGGACGTCACGGTGTTCACCGACGAGACCTGTTCCATCGAGGGGCCGGTCGTCGCGGGGCCCTCGCTGATCGAGTGGGCGCAGTCCTGGCGGGAGGGTCTCCTCGCCGACGTCGAGATCGACGACGAGGTCGTGGCCGCCGAGGCCCGGGCCCTGACCGGCGACGCGTTCCCCACCCGGCGGCTGCAGAGCTTCTACCTGGAGTGGTTCGCGCGCCGGGTGATCGCGGCGGCGCCCGAGGGCGTCGTCATCCGCACGCACGTCGACGAGGTGACCGAGGTGCGTGCCGTCGGCGCGGAGTGGGAGGTCGCCCTCGCCTCGGGCGGGACACTGCCCACGGATGCCGTGGTCTACGCGATCGGCCACGTCGCCTCGGCCCCCGCCGCGGGCAGCCCGACCGCGGTCCTCGTGGATGCCGCGCGACGTGCGGGCCTGGACTACATCCCGCCGGCGTTCACCGCAGACCTCGACCTCGACGGGGTCCCCGCGGCCGCCGACGTCATCGTGCGGGGGCTCGGGCTCGCCGCGGTCGATCTCGTCGTCCTGCTGACGCAGGGGCGCGGGGGGCGGTTCGAGCGCGCGGCGGACGGTCTGCGCTACGTCCCCTCCGGCCGCGAGCCCCGACTGCATCTCGGCTCCCGACGGGGCGTCCCCTACCGGTCCAAGGTCTCGTCGCAGCTGCGGGGCGAGGCTCCCCGCCGCGAGGTGCTCACACCGACCGCGATCGCGGCCCTCGCGGCATCCGGCGACGACGGGCGCCTCCTCGACTTCGAGCGCGACGCCTGGCCGCTGATCGCCCGCGAGCTCCTCCACGGTCACTATCGCGAGCTGTTCACGGGGTACCCCGACCGGGTCGCGGGCACGTGGGAGCAGGCGCGGGCGCTGCTGTCGACGCACGCCTGGGACGACCCCGCGCTGCACGCGGCGCTGGCCGCGCTCGTCACCGACCCGCTGGACCGGCTCGACATCGCCGCCCTCGATCGCCCTTTCGCGGGCGCGGTCTTCCGCGACGGCGACGACGCGCACGATGCGGTCGTCGCCCACATCCGCGGCGACCTCCACCTGCGCACCGCGCCCGAGCGCAGCCCCGCGCAGGGGCTCTTCTTCGCGATCCTGCTCTCCTTCCTGGCGCTCAGCGAGATCCCCGCGGAACGGTGGAACGCCCGCTCGCGCGCCGACCTGCTGCCCGTGCGCTGGCACACCTTCTTCAGCTACGTCGCGAGCGGCCCGCCCGCGCACCGTCTCGAGGAGCTGCTCGCGCTCGCCGACGCCGGCATCGTCCGCTTCCTCGGCCCCGACCTCGAGATCGCGATCGATGCGGGCGGCCCCTCCGGGGCGTCGTTCGCGGCATCCAGCCCGTCTCGGCCGGGTGCGACGCGGGCGCGGACCCTCGTCGACGCCTGGCTTCCGCCGAGCGACGCGGCCACCAGCGACAGCGCCGCTCTGCGCCAGCTGGCCACCGTGCACGGCACCGTCCTGCGGGTCGCCGACGGCGAGCGCACGCTCACCATCGGGCGCGTCGTCGTCGACGCGGACGGTCGGGTGCGTCGTTCCGACGGCGCGGTCCACGACGCCCTGTTCGCGATCGGCCCGTTCACCTCGCATCCCGAGGGCGGCGCGTTCACCCGCCCGCGCAGCGACGCGCTGTCGTTCCGGCAGACCGATCGTGTCGCCGGGGCGCTGCTCGCTCGCCTCGCCGGATCGCGCGGAGGCCCGCGGGAGGCCGCCGCTGTCCCCGCCTGAGACCCACCCCACCCCCATCCCCACGAGGAGAGAACATGACCAGCACGATCACCGCGGACGTCGACCGGGCGCGGTTCGCCCACGAGTGGGAGACGTGGCATCTCGCGCACGAGGAGCGACGCAACAGTCCGCTGGGCTTCCACGCGATCACCGGGCTGGCCTGGCTCTCGGCCGACCCGGTGCGCCTGGAGGGCGCGCCGGGGGCGTGGAGCATCGGAGTGGACGGCGCCGTCGTCGACCTGGCCGCGGGCGAGACCCTGACCCTGGACGGCGTCGCCATCGGCGGGCGCCACGTCTTCGGGACGCTGCCCGAGCGCGCCTCCGTGCTCCTGGGCTTCGCCGACGGTGACGTCGAGGGCGCGATCGAGCTCGCCCGCCGCGGGGGCCACACGATCGTGCGTCCCCGGCGCGCCGACCACCCGTTCCTGGCCGCGTATCCGGGGACGCCCGCCTACCTCCCGGACGCGCGGTGGCGCGTGCCCGCCCGCTTCGTGCCGTTCGAGACCCCACGCCCGACCGAGGTGGGCTCGGCCGTCGACGGTCTCACCCACGTCTACGACGCGCCCGGCCGCCTCGAGTTCGCCTGGGAGGGGGAGACGCTCGCGCTCACCGCCTTCCCCGGTCACGGCGGCGGCCTCCTCGTGCTGTTCACCGATGAGACGAGCGGGCGCACGACCTACGCGGCGAACCGCTCGGTCGCGGTGGACGCCCCCGATGCGGACGGCTGGACGGCGATCGACTTCACCCGCGCGACGAACCTGCCGTGCGCGTACACCGACTTCGCGACGTGCCCGTTGCCGCCGAGCGAGAACCGGCTGCCGATCGCGGTCGAGGCGGGCGAGAAGACCCCCGTCTCGCGCGTGCACGGCGAGACGGCGCCGGTGCCGGCCTGAGCGGTCAGCGCTCGCCGGGCCCGCTCGCTGGGACCTCCCGCGCCGGGACCTCCCGCGCCGGGATCTCTTTCGCGAAGCAGTGCGAGAAGGCGAACGGCGTGTAGGGCTCGTAGATCCCGATGGGGGTGTAGCCCGCCTTCTCGTAGAGCGCCACGGCGTCGTGCTGCCGGTCCCCGGTCTGCAGGATGAGCCGGCGCGCGCCGCGGTGCTGTGCGATGCGCTCCAACTCCGCGAGCAGAGCCCGGCTCACGCCACGCCCGCGCGCGGGGGTGCACGAAGAAGCGCTTGATCTCGAGGTCGCGGATGCCGTCGTGGGCGAGATCGCGCAGCGCGGCGTGCCCGACCGGGGTGCCGTCCTCGTCGAGGGCGATCAGGGTGGCGACGATCGTCGCGGGGTCGACGGCGAACGCCCTTTCGGCGACGGCCGGGTCGCCGTCGCGGAAGCGGTCGGCGTAGCGGGGGCCGACCTCGGCATCCATGAGCTCGCGGAGCGCGGCGGCGCGGGGATCGGCCCAGGGGACTTCGAGCAGTCGCCCGCCCTCGTCGGGGGCGCGCTCGGCAGGGGGCGCGGGTGCGGGAGCCAGGTCGTAGCCGAAGGCGAGGAGCGTGACGATGCGGCCCGGCTCGAGCTCGCGTGCCTGCTCCCGGTCGGGCAGCCGACGGAACCCCAGCTTCGCGTACAGCGCGTGGGCCCCGGTCATCTCCGGACCCGAGTTCATGACGACGCGGTGCGAGCCGCGCTCGCGGGCCAGCGCGATGACATGGCGCGTCAGCGCGGCGCCGATGCCGCGGCCGCGCGCCGACGGGGCGACCGCGAGCTGGCGGAAGTCGGTCTCGCCCGGCCGTCCGATGTCGGGGTTGAGGGCCCGGTTCGGCCGCGACACCCACACGGTGCCGACGATCTCTCCCTTGTCGTCGACGGCCACCCACACGTCGCCCGCGCGCACGCGGGCGGCGACGTCGCGCAGGGAGGCGAGATAGCCGTCGGACAGCGCGCCGTAGCTGGCGAGGTACGCGGCGGCGGTCACCTCGCCGGCGCGCGCGTACTCCTCGGTGCGCACGAGGCGGATCGTGACGGCGTCGGCCGGTGACGCCGGGTCGTGGGCCGCTCGCGCGGGCGCGGCGGGAGCGGGGACGGGGGAGGAAGGGGGCATCGGATCTCCAGAGGACGAGGATACCGGCCGGTCCCGCGGACGGGACCGGCCGGTGGGAGAACGCGGACTCAGGACTTCGGCAGACCCTGCGGGTTGACCTCGCTCTTGTCGACCCGCTCGCCCTCCAGACCCCAGGTCTTCAGGAGCTCGTCGTACTGGCCGCCGTCGATGATGGCGTTGAGGGCGATCTGGACCGGCTCGATGAGGCCGTTGCCCTTCTTCGTCGCCGCCGCGATGTTGGCCGTCAGCGGCCAGCCGCCCGACACCAGCCCGACGAGCTTGGTGTCTCCGGTCTCGCGCGCGGCCCAGGCGGAGGTCGCGTTGGGGCCGAAGGTGGCGTCGGCGCGACCCGACTGGATCGCGAGCGTCGCGGCCGCGTTGTCGTCGTAGTAGACGAGCTCGGCGGGCGCCTTGCCCTTCTTCTCGAGCTCCGCGTTCCAGGCGAGCAGCACCTTCTCCTGGTTCGTGCCCGAGCCCACGATGATCTTCAGCCCCGAGATGTCGTCGGAGCCCGCGATGGAGGTGATCGCGCTGTCGGACTTGACGTAGAAGCCGAGCTGGTCGACGCGGTAGCTCGCGAAGTCGTACAGCTCCTTGCGCTCCTCGGTCACCGTGACGTTCGACGCGATGAGGTCGTACTTGCCCGACTGGATGCCGAGCGGCCAGTCGGCCCAGGCGACCACGACGGGGTTGTACTCCAGCCCCAGCGCCTCGGCGATGAGTGAGCCGATGTTCGGCTCGGTGCCCGCGACGTCCGTCGCGGCCGAGGTGCCCTCCGGCTGGTAGCTCAGCGGCGGGACGAAGGCGCCGATCGCGACGGTGAGCTTCCCGGGCTCGATCGGGGTGAAGCCGCTCTTCTTGAGCGCCTCGACGGCGGCGGGGACGGACGAGTCCAGGTGGACCCAGTGGATGTCGGAGGTGGACACGTTCGCGCTGGTCTCGGTCGGGCCGGGCTCGGCGGCGGTCGCCGAGCCGTTGAGGCTGACCGCCGTGATGATGCCGCCGACGATCGCGGCGACGGCGACGACCGCGATGCCGAGGGCGATGCCCTGCTTCTTGCTGATGGCCATGTGCTGTGTTCTGCTTTCTGTGTCGGGTGTGATCTGCGGTGGGGTTGTCAGGAGAGGACCTTGGCGAGGAACTCCTGCACGCGGGGGTGCTGCGGACGCACGAGGACCTCGGAGGGCGGACCCTGCTCGATGATGCGACCGCCGTCGAGGAAGACGACGCGGTCGGCGACCTCGCGTGCGAAGCCGACCTCATGGGTGACGATGACCAGCGTGGTGCCGAGCTGCGCGAGGTCGCGGATGACGTCGAGCACCTCGCCGACCAGTTCCGGATCGAGGGCGCTCGTCGGCTCGTCGAACAGGATCACCTTCGGTGCGAGGGCCAGCGCGCGGGCGATCGCCACCCGCTGCTGCTGACCGCCGGAGAGCTGGCGCGGGTAGCGGTCGGCCTTGTCCGCGAGGCCCACGCGGTCCAGCAGCCCCAGCCCGAGCTCGCGGGCATCCTCCTTGGAGTGTCGCCCGAGGGCGATCGGCGCCTCCGTGACGTTCTCCAGGGCGGTCAGGTGCGGGAAGAGGTTGAAGTTCTGGAAGACGATGCCGATCTGCGTGCGTCGCGCGAGCACGTCGCGCTCGCGCAGCTCGTGGAGGACGCCGCCGCGCTTCTCGTAGCCGATGAACTCGCCGTCGACCGTGACCGAGCCGGCATCCACCGTCTCGAGGTGGTTGATGGTGCGCAGCAGGGTCGACTTGCCCGAGCCGCTGGCGCCGAGGATCGCCACGACCTCGCCGGGGGCGATCGTCAGATGGATGCCGCGGAGCACCTCGATGCCGCCGTAGCTCTTGTGCACGTCGTGGATCTCCACGAGTCCCGTCGTCGCGCTCATGACCGTCCTGCGACCTTCTCGTCGTGCGGCACCGGTCGCGCCGCTGTCGGGTTCTCGTCGGCCAGGCGCGCCCACTGCGCGGCGATCCACGCGCGCGCCTTCTGTACCGGTGTGGGCGGGAGCACGCGCACGGTTCCGCGGGCGTAGTGGCGCTCGATGTAGTACTGCGCGATGCTCAGGATCGTCGTGACGATCGTGTACCAGACCACCGCGACCAGCAGCAGCGGGATGACGCGGCTGTTGCGGTTGTAGATGACCTGCACCGCGTAGAAAAGCTCGGGGATGGCGATGACGAAGAGCACCGACGTCCCCTTGACGAGACCGATGACCTCGTTGGTCGCGTTGGGCACGATCGAGCGCATGGCCTGCGGGAGCACGATGCGGGTGAGGCGGCGGCGGGGCGGGATGCCGAGCGAGGCGGCGGCCTCCAGCTGGCCCTGGTCCACCGACAGCAGTCCACCGCGGATGATCTCCGCCGAGTACGCGGCCTGGTGGAGGGAGAGACCGAGCACGCCGGCCGCGAACGCCGAGATCAGCTGGACGGTGGGGAACTCGACGATCCAGAAGTCCGTCGTGAACGGCGTTCCGAGGCCGAGGGTGGGGTAGAGGTAGCCGAGGTTGTACCAGACCACCAGCTGCACGACGAGCGGCACCGAGCGGAAGAACCAGATGTACAGCCAGGCGGCGCTGTTCAGCAGCGGCGACTTCGCGAGGCGGGCCAGGGCGATCAGCGTCCCGAGGAGGAAGCCGATCACGGCCGAGACCGCCGTGTACAGCAGCGTCAGGCCGAGTCCGCGCAGGACCGGCTCGGAGACGAAGTAGCGCGCGAACACGTCCCACTCGTAGTTCTCGTTGGTCACGAGCGACCACGCGAACTGCGCGAGGACGAAGATCACGACGGCCGCGAGCGCCCAGCGGAACCAGTGTTTCGTGCGGACGACGCGGATGGTGCCGAGGTCCCACCGGTCGCCGTCGGGCGGCGATTCGGGGGCGGTCGTGGACGCGCCGGTGGCGCGGGCCAGGGTGTCGGTCATGGAAGCCTCTTTCGGGCCGTTCTCTCGGGAAGGCTCATCGGGGACGAGCCGGTTGCCTGACGGTAGAGAGCGGCACGGGCGCACGGCAAACACCGTTCGTCACGGCCCGTGATCATCCGTAGCGTGGCGTCACACAGAGCAATCCGGCGACGCATCGGCCGTCGCTGCGCGGGGGCGCACCTATCGTCGGACGCATGCGGACCACCCCCTTCCGATCCCGACCCACGAGGAGACATCCGTGACCCACGACCACGTCGCACCCGCATCCACCCCCGCCGTCGAGGCCCCGCTGATCAGCCCGGAAGAGGCCGCCGACCGGTTCGCGGCCGGCGCCGTCGTGGTCGACGTGCGCAGCGACGCCGGTCGCGCCAAAGACGGGGTGATCCCCGGGGCGATCCGCGGTGACCGCGATCGCATCGACGCGCAGTTCCTCCTCGACTCTCCGGAGAAGCTCGCCGAGATCACCGAGTGGGATCAGGACATCGTCATCGTCTGCGGATCCATCCGCGGCTCGGGACCGGTGGCGCAGAAGCTGCGCGAGAGCGGTTTCACCAACGTCGCGCACGTCGACGGCGGCTTCCCCGCCTGGCGCGACGCGGGGGCACCGGCGGCCGAGCTCCCGTCCGAGGACTGAGTCCCCGACGGCCCGCATCCTGCCCGCTAGGCGTGCTGCAGGATGCGAGCCGTCGTGCGCGCGCTGAAGTGCAGCGCCGCGAGAGGGATGCGCTCGTCCGCCGCGTGGAACTGGCCGAAGACGTCGAAGCCCCGCGGCACGCGGAGCGGGATGAACCCGTAGCCGTGGATGCCGAGGCGTGTGAAGTGCTCGTTGTCGGTGGAGGCCGGGAGCAGGTACGGGACGACGATGCCCTGCTCGTCCTCCGCCGCCATCGCCGCCTGCAGGGTCTCGATCAGCGCTCCGACGAAGCCGAGGGCGTCGAGGTCGTCGTCGCGCGTCTCGGGGGAGAAGGTGAGCCCCCGTGCCGCGCCGAAGAGGTCCGGACGGTGCTCCACGAGCCATCCCGCGCCCCACACGCCACCGCTCTCCTCGTCGGCGAGGAACGCGAGGACGAGATCGGCGACACCCGTGTCGACGGTGTCGATGCGGATGAGATCGCGGGCGAAGGCGACGGCCTCCTCCTCCAGCAGCGTCGTGCGGGTCATGTCTCGACGGGAGGAGAAGGGGTGTCCCCGTGCCGCGGGATGAGCGCGTGTGACGGCGCATGACGACGCGTGACGCGGACGCGTCGCGACGACGTGCGGAACAAGGAGTGCCCCCGACAGGAATCGAACCTGCGACCTTTGGTACCGGAAACCAACGCTCTATCCCCTGAGCTACGGAGGCGTACCGATCGAGGGTATCACCGCTGCAGCGCCGCGACCGCCGCCGCGAGCCGCTCCGCGAGGTAGCGGTGCCCGGCGGTCGAAGGGTGCTGGCGCCCGGCACCGGCGTCGATCACCTGCGCGTAGTTCGCCGGCGTGATCCACCGCTCCCGGACGGGGGAGATGTACCACCAGCCGCGCGCAGCGGCCGCGGCGGCGAGATCCGCGTCGATCCGCGCCGTCGCCGCTTCGACGGGCAGCACCTGCGGCGCCGGCCCGAGGATGACCACCTGCGCGCGCGGGAGCCGCTCGGCCAGGGCGTCCCACGCGGCATCCACCGCCTGCCGATAGCCCGCCGCCGGCTCGCGTCGATCGTTGATCGAGCCCTGCACGATCACGAGGTCCGGATCGAGCCGCGGGTCGAGCGCCGCGATCCGCGTGGCGTAGTCGGGCCCGTCGATTCCGGGTGTGAGATACCCGGAGCCGCGCACGCCGTCGACCACCGTCGTCCAGCCGGCGAGATCGCCGACCACGGCGGCGTAGCCGAGGGCCGGCGATGCGGCTGCCGAGCCGTAGGTCCAGGAGTCGCCGAACACCAGCACCGTGGGGTGATCCGGCAGCACGAGGGATGCCGGTGCCACCGCCACGGCGTCGCTGCCGGCGGCCGTGACCGCGGCCGGTGCCGGGTCGGCGATGCGCATCGCGAGCTGCCAGACGCCCACGCCGCAGGCGACCGCGACGAGCGTCGCGAGCGTCGCCCGTGCGCCCGCCGGAAGGCGGCGACGCGGGCGGCGGGCGGCGGACATGCGACGAGAGTAGGTCACGGCCGGCACAAACCGGAATCGGCCGTCGGGGACCCGCGCGAGAGGGTCCCGACATCCGTGTGCGCGACCGCCTCCGCGGCGTGCGAGGATACTGCGGTGCAACGCCTCGTGACCGCCGAACTGGACCTCGATCTCGGGGCCTCCGTCGACCTCATCTTCCAGATCGCGGCGGCCCAGCCGGCCCCGGTCCTGCGCGAGGAGTTGACCTTCACGCAGGGCGATCGCGTGTACACCCCGACGGAGATCATCGACCAGTCCGGGAGCCGGCTGCACCGCCTTCTGGGCGAGTCGGGACGTCTCGAGGTGCGCTACGAGGCGCTCATCGAGGGCCACGTCGCCCAGCGCGCGACGAGCGACCTGGAAGCCATCACCTACCTGCGCCCCAGCCGCTACTGCCAGTCCGACGAGGTCTTCTCGCAGGCGCGGCGTCAGTTCCGGGGGCTGCAGGGCCTCGACCTCATCGCGGCCGTCAGTGAGTTCGTCGCCTCCAGCACGACCTACACGCCGGGGCTCAGCCAGGGCACCGACTCGGCCGTCACCACGCTGATGACCGGCCAGGGCGTCTGCCGCGACTACGCGCATGTCGTCATCGCCCTGCTGCGGGCCATGGACATGCCGGCCCGCTACGCCGCGTGCTTCGCGCCGGGGCTTCGCCCGATGGACTTCCACGCCATCGCCGAGGCCTACCTCGACGGCAGCTGGTACGTCATCGACGCCACCCGGCTCGCGAACCGCCGCTCGCTGGTGCGCATCGCGACCGGCCGCGACGCCGCCGACTGCGCGTTCCTCAGCTACCACGGCGGCTACGTCGGCCTGCAGCGGATGCGCGTCGACGCGTGCGTCCTGCCGGACGACGCGTCCGACGTCGCGGCACAGGATGCCGCGGCCGCGGCATCCGACCCCGCTCTCGACGACTTCGCCGAGCTCGTCCAGCTCGCCTGACCGGGCCGCGCCAGCCGGGCCGCCACCGCGGCCGTGAGGCTTGACGTGCCTGCGCAACTCCGCCTGTGCGTCTGCTGTCCGCAGCTTTCGTGGCTTCGCAGACGTCTCAGGTGGAGTCGTGCCGGCGCCCGCGCACGGGGAGGGCCCGCAAGACCCCGCACCTCACGACGGATGCCGAGCCGCGCACGCAGGTTGCGGGCGGCACGCGCCCGTAGACTTGACGGGCTATGAACCCCGACGCCCTCTCCGCCGCCCTCCTCGCCGTCATCGCCCCGCTCGCCGAGGCGCGACGCCCCGGTGCGAGCGCCGGTCTGACCGCGGCCGACCTGCCGCTGGAGCGGCCGCGCAACCGCGACCACGGCGACTGGGCGTCCAACGCCGCGCTGAAGCTCGGCAAGGCGGTCGGGGCGAACCCGCGCGAGTTCGCGCAGGAGATCGCCGACGCGCTCGCCGCCACCGACGGCGTCGCGAGCGTCGAGGTCGCCGGTCCCGGCTTCATCAACATCCGTCTCGAGGCGGGCGCCGCCGGTGCCCTGGCCCGGACGATCGTCGAGGCCGGCGCGGCCTACGGCACCAACGAGACCCAGCGCGGGCAGAGCATCAACCTGGAGTTCGTGAGCGCGAACCCGACCGGCCCGATGCACATCGGCCACACCCGGTGGGCGGCCCTGGGCGACGCGATCGCGCGGGTGCTCCTGGCCAGCGGTGCGACGCTCGTGCGCGAGTTCTACATCAACGACGCGGGCGCGCAGATGGACCGCTTCGGCCGTTCCGTGCTCGCCGCCATCAAGGGCGAGCCGACCCCCGAGGACGGCTATCCGGGCTCCTACATCGACGACCTCGCCCGTCGCGTCCTCGCCGAGCTCCCGGGCATCCTCGACCTGCCGGCGGAGGACCAGGTGGTCGAGGCGCGCGATCGGGCGTACGCCCTGCAGCTGGCCGACCTGCAGGCGTCGCTGGAGAAGTTCAACGTCCACTTCGACGTGTTCTTCAGCGAGCGCACGCTCCACGCCCACGGCCCGAACGGCGAGCCGAGCCTCGTCGACGAGGCCGTCGACCGCCTGCGCGCCCAGGGGCACGTGTTCGACCAGGACGACGCCGTGTGGGTGCGCACAACCGACTTCGGTGACGACAAGGATCGCGTGATCCGTCGCTCCAACGGCGAGTACACCTACTTCGCCGCCGACGCCGCCTACTACCTCAGCAAGAGCGACCGCGGCTTCGCGCACAAGATCTACCTCCTCGGTGCCGACCACCACGGCTACGTCCACCGCCTCAAGGCGCTCGCGGGCGCGGCGGGCGACGACCCCGAGAAGGACATCGAGGTGCTGATCGGCCAGCTCGTCTCGGTCAACGGCGCGCGGCTGTCCAAGCGCGCCGGCAACATCATCGAGCTCGACGACCTGCGCGACTGGCTCGGCACCGATGCGCTGCGCTACTCGCTCGCGCGGTACCCCGCCGATTCGCCGCTGACCCTCGACCCCGAGATCCTCACGAAGCGCACGAACGACAACCCCGTCTTCTACGTGCAGTACGCGCATGCCCGCACGCACAACGTCGCGCGCAACGCGGCGGACTCCGGCGTCGACCGCAGCGCGTTCGTGCCTGAGCTGCTGGACCACGAGAGCGAGTCGGCCCTGCTCGGCGCCCTGCAGGAGTTCCCGCGCATCGTGGCCTACGCCGCCGAGGTGCGCGAGCCGCACCGTGTCGCGCGCTACCTCGAGGAGCTCGCGAGCCTGTACCACCGCTGGTACGACACCTGCCGGGTGACGCCGCTGGGCGACGAGCCGGTCACCGACCTGCACCGCACGCGGCTCTGGCTCAACGACGCGACCGGTCAGGTGCTGCGCAACGGACTCGGACTCCTCGGTGTGAGCGCGCCCGAGCGGATGTGACGTGAGCGACCAGCACCCCACCCAGCCGCTTCCCGACCCGACGGCGCAGTGGGTGCTGTCGACGGATGCCGCGGCATCCGCACCGCGACGACGTCGCAGCCGCCGCTGGCCGTGGCTGATCGCCGTGCTCGCGGTCGCGGCGCTCGCCGTCGGCGCGTGGTTCGCGGGGGAGTACATCGCCCGCGGTGTCGTGGAGCGGACGATCCGCGAGCAGGTCGTGTCGCGGCTCGACCTCCCCGCCGATCAGCAGATCGACGTCGCCGTCCCCGGTCAGATGCTGCCGCAGCTGGTCGCGGGCCGTCTCGACGAGGTCACCGTGTCCGCCGCGGACGTTCCGCTCGGGCAGCTCACGGGCGACGTCGAGGTGCACGCCGCGGGTGTGCCCGTCGGCGGCGACCAGCCGCTGCAGAGCGCGTCGGCGACCGTGCGTCTGGACGAGGCCCAGGTGCGGGCGCTGCTCGGCACCGTCGAGGGCTTCCCGGCGGATGCCGTCACGCTCGAGGCGCCGGACATCGTGATGTCGACGGAGCTGAGGCTGTTCGCCCTGTCGGTGCCGGTCGGGGTGAGCCTCGCCCCCTCGGCGTCGGACGGCGACCTGGTGCTCACGCCGCGCACGCTGCGGGTGTCGGGCGCCGAGGTGTCGGCCGACGTGCTGATCGACCAGTTCGGCGCGGTCGCGCGCACCGTGGTGCGCGACTGGGACGTGTGCGTCAAGCAGTACCTGCCCGCCGGGCTCACGCTGTCCGCGGTGCGCGTCGACGGATCGCAGGTGGTCGCGGACATCGCGGTCGATCCGCGGATCACCGTCGACACCGCCCTGCAGCAGAAGGGCACGTGCAGCTGAGGCGGGGCGGGCCCGGGGGGTCTCGCGG